>NZ_CP195314.1:1840000-2120000 GCF_054161275.1 Jutongia sp. SJQ-6
TATACCAAGCTTTTTGGAGACCAGTCTTCCAATCTCTTTACCACCGCTTCCACACATTCGGTCAATGCAAATAATTTTATGTCTCATATCTATCACCTTGCCTTTCCAAGTTGTAATTGCTTAAAATCTGCTACACACATTGGTTTTGCATAATAAAACCCCTGCGCTATATCACAGCCACAGTTTGACAAAAATTCTGCCTGCTCCTTAGTCTCTACGCCTTCTGCCACCATCCCCAAACCGATATCCTGGCTCATTTTGATCGTATGCTCTACTATTTTTTGTCCACGATCGGATGCAATAAAGTTTTGTAAAAAACCACGATCGATCTTAATGACATCAAATTGCGTATCTTTAAGCATATTCAATGTCGAGTAACCGGATCCAAAATCATCCATTAGCAGAGTATATCCATTTTCTTTGAGTAATGCTATACCCCTTTGCTGCATCTTACTCTGCTCTGTTTCTGTGATCTCAATTTCAAGATATCGTTTTGGTATCTGATACTTCTCTATCAGATGATTCAATACCTCTACAAAATGTACATCTATCAAATGCCTTCTAGAGACGTTGACGGAGATTGGAAGCATTTCTTTACCCTCGCGTTGCCATTCCGCAAGGAGTTTGCATGCCTCCTCCCACATAAACTCATCTAGAGGGATCACAAAACCGTTTTCTTCAAATATCGGTATGAAATCGTTGGGCGGTATTAGGCCCCTCTCTGGATGCTGCCAGCGAACAAGAGCTTCTGCGCCTACCATTTTGTATGTCGAAATACTGTACTTCGGTTGCAAATACATGATAAATTCATGGTTCTCCAACGCTTGATGCATAGCATCTTCTAAAACCTTACGCTTACGTGCATCCGCACGCATAGATTCCTGATAGAACGCAACTTTGTGTAGTGCATCTCCCTTAATGCTTTGCCTTGCTAATGCTGCCCCGTCTCCATATAAACGTAAATTGGTATTTATGTCTGTTACGAAACAAACACCAAATGCGAGTGTATATTTAACATTGTCATAACCGGACAATCTCTGCTCGAGCATACTTACGAAACCTAATATATCCTCCTTTGTTTCATATGGTGTAGCTATCATAAATACATCCGCCGTAAGACGAACATATAACTGCATCTCATTACAGATATATTTCAATGTGTTTTCGAAATATTTCAAAAGATCGTTACCAAAATCTTCTCCGTACATTTCGTTGATCACTTTGAAACGTTCTACATCTAACTGAATAAGCGCAAATTTACATTCCTGATGCTTTCGCATCAATTTCATAACATCTTGCGTAAACACGTTGGGATTGCGATCGTTTGTAACCGATTGTGCTAAATGAATTCGATATTTCTCTTCGGCATCCAACTCTCTCGCCTGAAAAACAATTTTCTCAATGCTTCCATCGTCCCTTTTCATAAAATTGCATTTTAAGCGATAATATATACGTTCTCCATGCATATCTAGAATATGCATATGTACCGTACGACAATTTCCTTTAATGACGTCTTCGTTATAATGACTTTCCACACCACGGTGAATTTCTTGCAAAAAGTTATCACATAATCTGCCGTCTGTTTCTGCAACGACATCGCGTAACGCTTCAATTCCTTTCTGTGCAAATAATGCTGCCGGGAAACTCGCATTTCCATTGGTTAATACCTGCCATCCATTGTCTGTATCCCAACAGGCAAAAAATACGTCGGTATCAGCAGTGAGGACGTCTACTATACTTTCTTTATCCATTGCATCACTCCCCTATACATTTTTGTATCGGTGTGCATACGCTGTCGTAATCCCCGTATTGGTATCTCTTATTTTACCATATTTTTGAAAAAACTGGAACAAAAAAAGAAGAGTAAAATATGCATTTTTTCTCTTCTTAAAATTAAGTTTCTCAAACTTCCCATATTCCACCGTTTCCTACAATCACATATCGCTTATTATGTCGATGGTCTAATTATATTTCTCAACAGCAATTTGATGAATTCTGCCATCGAGAAAATATAGTATTGCCTTGCCGCAATTAGTTGTCACAGTGATTTCTTTTCAATGACAGCATAACAAGAAGCACTAAAACAGTATTTTGTTAAAGTGCTTCTCGTAACAACTGCATTTTATAAACTACTCATCATCCTCTGTCGATGTGAAATATACTTCTTCAGATTCCGGAGCTTCTTCTGCTTTTTCCTTGGACTTGTCTTTATCCTTTGCATCATCCTCGGATTCATCGCCTTCTTCCAGCCTTCTCATTGCTGCAAGACGCTGTTCTTCGAGATAGTCCTCTGCCGCCTCATCGCAGTCAAGCTGTACAGAACGATAACGTTTCATACCTGTACCTGCAGGGATAAGCTTACCAATGATTACGTTCTCTTTGAGACCTACCAGTGGATCTACTTTTCCCTTAATAGCGGCATCTGTCAAGACCTTTGTAGTCTCCTGGAAAGATGCTGCGGACAGGAAGGAATTGGTTGCCAGCGCAGCCTTTGTAATACCAAGCATTACCTGCTTGCCCTCTGGTGGCTCTTTACCTTCTGCCTGGAGTTTTTCAACTTCATCCTCAAAATCTAATGCATCTACCATAACACCCGGCAGGAATTCGGAATCACCGTTGTCTTCGACACGGATCTTCTTGAGCATCTGACGTACAATAACCTCTATATGCTTATCATTGATCTCAACACCCTGCAGACGATATACACGCTGCACTTCGCGGATCATGTAATCCTGCACGGCACGTACACCCTTGATCTCGAGAATATCATGTGGATTTACGCTACCTTCTGTGAGCGGCTCACCTTTCTCCAAAGTCTGACCCTCTAATACCTTGATTCGAGAACCGTATGGGATCAAATATGCTTTCTGCTCACCGGTTTCTTCATTTGTAATGATCACTTCGCGCTTTTTCTTAGTATCGCGAATAGATACTGTTCCGCCAAATTCAGCGATAATTGCAAGTCCCTTCGGCTTACGTGCCTCAAACAACTCTTCGACACGAGGGAGACCCTGTGTGATATCGTCACCGGCCACACCACCTGTATGGAACGTACGCATGGTAAGCTGTGTACCCGGCTCACCGATGGACTGTGCTGCGATGATTCCGACAGCCTCACCAACCTGTACCGGCTCACCGGTTGCCATGTTGGCACCATAACATTTTGCACAAACACCGATGTGTGACTTACAGGTAAGAATGTTACGGATCTTAACCTTAGCCTTATCGCCTGCATCTACAATTGCCTTTGTATTAACAATACGAGCAGCACGCTTTGGTGTGATCATGTGATTTTTCTTAACAATAAGCTCGCCTTCATCATCGTAGATGTCTTCGCAGGAGAAACGACCTGTAATACGCTCTTCCAATGACTCGATAAGCTCTTTACCATCCATAAATCCGGTTACTTCCATTCCCGGAATCATATCGCGGTCTGCACAGCAGTCTACCTCACGAATAACCAATTCCTGAGATACGTCAACGAGACGACGTGTCAAATATCCGGAATCGGCTGTACGAAGCGCTGTATCCGACAATCCCTTACGGGCACCATGTGCGGAAATGAAGTACTCCAATACATCAAGACCCTCACGGAAGTTAGACTTGATCGGCAATTCGATCGTACGACCGGATGTATCCGCCATCAAACCACGCATACCTGCGAGCTGCTTGATCTGTGCCTGAGAACCACGGGCACCGGAATCGGCCATCATGAAGATGTTGTTGTAGCGATCCAAACCGCTCATCAACGCTTCTGTCAACTGATTATCAGCTGCATACCATGTATTGATAACTGCTTTGTAACGCTCTTCTTCTGTAAGAAGACCCATATTAAACTTATCCGTGATAAGCTCTACTGTCTTCTGTGCTTCAGCAAGAATATCTTTCTTAGCCTCCGGCACGGTCATATCGGAAATGGATACTGTCATTGCTGCACGTGTGGAATATTTATATCCAAGTGCTTTGATGTTGTCCATTGTCTCTGCAGTACCTGTTGCACCATGTGCAGCGATACATTTTTCAAGGATCTGCTTCAACTGCTTCTTACCTACATGGAAATCAACTTCCGGAACGAGGAAGTTCTCGTCCTTGGAACGATCCACAAATCCCATGTCCTGTGGCAGAATCTCATTGAAGATAAAACGACCCAGTGTAGATTCAATAATTCTACTTTCTTCTACGCCATCTTTATTGATACCAAAACGGCGAACCTTGATCTTCGCATGAAGTGTAAGATCTCCGTTTTCGTATGCTGTAATTGCCTCGTTCACGCTCTTGAAGAACTTGCCTTCGCCGAGGGAACCAGGTCTTTCCTGTGTCAAATAATAGATACCAAGTACCATATCCTGAGAAGGTACGGCAACCACACCACCATCAGATGGTTTTAACAGGTTGTTTGGAGAGAGCAGTAAGAAACGGCACTCTGCCTGTGCTTCTACAGAAAGTGGCAAATGGACAGCCATCTGGTCACCATCGAAGTCGGCATTAAATGCGGTACATACCAATGGATGCAGCTTAATCGCTTTACCTTCTACAAGTGTAGGCTCAAATGCCTGGATACCAAGACGATGCAGGGTAGGAGCACGGTTCAACATAACCGGATGCTCGCGAATAACATCCTCTAATACATCCCATACTTCCGTCTGAAGCTTTTCAACCATCTTCTTAGCCTGTTTAATGTTGTGTGCTGTGCCATTGGATACTAACTCTTTCATAACGAAAGGCTTAAACAACTCAATTGCCATCTCTTTTGGCAGACCACACTGATAAATCTTAAGTTCCGGACCTACGACGATAACGGAACGACCAGAATAGTCGACACGTTTACCGAGCAGGTTCTGACGGAAACGACCCTGTTTACCCTTCAGCATATCAGATAAGGATTTCAGCGGTCTGTTACCCGGTCCGGTAACCGGACGGCCACGACGACCATTGTCGATCAACGCATCTACAGCTTCCTGAAGCATTCTCTTCTCGTTGCGAACGATGATATCCGGTGCACCGAGTTCGAGAAGTCTCTTCAAACGATTGTTACGGTTGATGATACGACGATACAGATCGTTCATATCAGATGTTGCAAAACGTCCACCATCCAACTGTACCATTGGACGAATATCCGGCGGAATTACAGGGATAACCGTAAGGATCATCCACTCCGGCTTGTTATCAGAACCACGGAATGCTTCGATAACTTCCAAACGTTTTACAATACGAGCACGTTTCTGACCGGAAGAGTTGCGGAGTTCCTCCTTGAGGTTTGCTGACTCTTCTTCCAGATCGATACTCATCAGAAGTTCCATGATAGACTCTGCACCCATGCCGGCGCGGAAACCGTCTCCATAGTTCTTTCTAGCTTCTTGATATTCTGCCTCAGACAAAATCTGCTTTGGCTGAAGGTTTACACCGTCCTGCACTTCCAATACGATATAAGATGCGAAGTACAACACTTTCTCTAAGTTTCTTGGAGAAACATCCAAGATCAATCCCATACGGCTAGGTATTCCTTTGAAATACCAAATATGAGATACCGGTGCTGCTAATTCGATATGACCCATTCGCTCACGACGAACGCTCGCCTTGGTTACCTCAACGCCGCATCGATCACAGACAACACCTTTATAACGGATCTTCTTGTACTTACCGCAATGACACTCCCAGTCTTTGCTCGGTCCGAAGATCTTTTCGCAGAAAAGACCATCTTTTTCCGGCTTGAGTGTTCGATAATTGATCGTCTCCGGCTTCTTTACTTCGCCGCGTGACCACTCACGGATCTTTTCCGGAGATGCCAGACCAATCTTGATTGCATCATATACGATATGCTTCTCTTCCTTTACATTACTTTCTGCCATAGTAATCCTCCATCTACCCTTTCGGGCTACTCTATACGATCAATCCCTGTCTCTATACTAATGAGGGCTCATCCCCAAAGTCTGCCGCAAATTCAGCTTCCTGCAGCTCTTCTGCGGTACCCTCGGTATAACCTGCAGCTTCAAAGGACTCGCTACTGCTAAACGCAAAGTCTGCACCACCATCAATCAACGGTGTGACATCTTCGCTGTTGTCGTTCTCTTCAACATTTTCACCCATAATAACTTCGTTACCATCTTCATCTAAAACAGTAACATCAAGCGCCAATGCCTGAAGCTCTTTGAGCATAACCTTGAAAGATTCCGGAATGCCAGGATCAGAGATGTTGGCACCTTTAACGATTGCCTCGTAAGTCTTAACACGACCAACAACATCATCAGACTTCACAGTGAGGATCTCCTGCAAGGTATAAGCGGCACCATATGCCTCCAGTGCCCAAACCTCCATCTCACCGAAACGCTGTCCACCGAACTGGGCTTTACCACCCAATGGCTGCTGCGTTACTAAGGAGTAAGGACCTGTTGAACGTGCATGGATCTTATCATCTACCAAGTGGTGGAGTTTGAGATAGTGCATGAAACCAACGGTTACTGCTCCATCAAAGTATTCTCCGGTACGACCATCACGCAAACGAACTTTTCCATCGCGGTTGATCGGAACGCCTTCCCACTCTTTGCGGTAATCCTGATTGTCGATCAAGTACTGGAACACCTCCGGATCCAAAAGATCTTTGTACTTGTCTTCAAAAGGTACGATATCTGTCAAGCGGCTAACTTCCTCTTCGTCACCAGCCTCTTGTGCTTCTGCAATCTTCTGCTCTTTTTCTTTCTGATTAAGTGGTGTATTCACATAATCATTTGCGAGCTCTAATGTATCCATGATGTCATACTCGTTAGCACCATCAAATACCGGTGTTCCGACATTAAAGCCAAGTACTTTGGCAGCGAGACTCAAGTGAATCTCCAAGACCTGACCAATGTTCATACGAGATGGCACACCCAAAGGATTCAATACAATATCAAGTGGACGACCATTTGGCAGGAATGGCATATCTTCTACCGGAAGAACGCGGGAAACGACACCCTTGTTACCATGACGACCAGCCATCTTATCGCCGACCTGAATCTTACGTTTCTGTGCAATGTAAATACGAACAGATTTATTTACTCCCGGTGGAAGCTCATCTCCATTCTCTCTTGTAAATACTTTGGCATCTACGATAATACCAAACTCACCATGTGGCACTTTCAAAGAAGTATCACGAACTTCTCTTGCTTTCTCACCGAAGATCGCACGAAGCAGTCTTTCCTCAGCAGTAAGCTCTGTCTCTCCCTTAGGAGTAACTTTACCAACCAAAATATCACCGGCACGAACCTCTGCACCGATACGGATAATACCGTTCTCGTCAAGGTCTTTGAGCGCGTCGTCGCCGACACCCGGTACATCACGGGTGATCTCTTCGTCACCAAGCTTGGTGTCTCTCGCCTCTGCATTGTACTCATTGATATGAACAGATGTATAAATATCATCCTGAACCAATCTCTCACTAAGCAGTACGGCATCCTCGTAGTTATAACCTTCCCAAGTCATAAAACCGATCAGTGGGTTCTTACCTAATGCGATCTCGCCACCGCATGTAGATGGACCATCTGCGATAACTTGTCCTGCTTTTACCTCTTCGCCCTTATCAACGATCGGACGATGGTTCATGCTCGTTCCCTGGTTACTGCGCTGGAATTTAGCCAGCTTATATGTCTTTTCGCCTGATTTAGACTTAATAATAATCTCGTTCGATGCAGAACGTGTAACAATTCCGTCTTCCTCTGCGATAACGCAGTTGCCGGAATCGACAGCCGCCTTCATCTCCATACCTGTACCAACTGCAGGTGCCTCTGTAACCAACAACGGCACTGCCTGACGCTGCATGTTAGATCCCATCAGCGCACGGTTCGCATCATCATTCTCCAAGAATGGGATCATTGCTGTTGCGACGGAGAATACCATCTTAGGAGACACATCCATAAGATCGATCTTCTCTTTCTCAAACTCAGAAGTCTCCTCACGGAAACGACCGGATACACTCTTGCGCACGAAATGGCCTTCTTCATCCAGCTCTTCGTTCGCCTGTGCAACAATATAACGATCTTCCTCATCTGCAGACAAATAAACAACATCGTTGGTAACACGCGGATTAGCCGGATCTGTCTTATCAACCTTACGATAAGGTGCCTCGATAAATCCATACTCATTAATACGCGCATAAGATGCCAAAGAGTTGATCAGACCGATATTAGGTCCTTCAGGAGTCTCTACAGGACACATGCGTCCATAATGTGTATAGTGTACATCGCGGACCTCGAAACCTGCACGATCTCTGGACAAACCACCCGGTCCCAATGCAGACAAACGTCTCTTATGTGTCAATTCAGAAAGCGGGTTGTTCTGATCCATGAACTGTGACAACTGGGAACTTCCAAAGAATTCCTTCACAGCAGCCGTTACCGGCTTGATATTGATCAGAGACTGTGCCGTAATTGTCGTAATATCCTGTGTGGACATACGCTCACGAACGACACGCTCCATACGGGATAATCCGATACGATACTGATTCTGCAGCAACTCACCAACCGCACGGATACGGCGGTTACCCAAGTGGTCAATATCATCATCATTACCCATGCCATACTCTAAATGCATGTTGTAGTTGATTGACGCAAAGATATCTTCCTTTGTGATATGCTTTGGAATCAATTCACTGATATTAGCAGCGATCGCTTCCTTGATCGCATCCTCATCATCCTCGTTCTCATCTAAGATCTCACGCAATACAGGATAGTAAACACTCTCTGTAACGCCAAGCTCCTTAGGATTCTCGATGTCAACATACTCTTTGATGTCAACCATCATATTGGACAATACTTTAGCAACATGACCTTCCAATTCAGCCATCACATAAGGAACTGCTGCATTCTGTAATGTTGTTGCAAGTTCCTCTGTTACCAGAGTACCTTCCTCATATACCTCACCTGTTGTTGGATTTACAACATCTTCTGCAAGCTTGCAGCCAACAATACGGTTTTTGTAATGTAACTTCTTGTTATATTTGTAACGTCCAACTTTGGCAAGGTCATAACGCTTCGGATCGAAGAACATACCATTTAATAAGTTCTCCGCACTATCTACGGACAACGGCTCGCCCGGACGTAATTTCTTGTAAAGCTCTAACAGACCATCTTTGTAATTGTCCGTTGTATCTTTCTCGATACTTGCCAAAATCTTTGGCTCATCACCGAACACTTCTTTGATCTGTTCATTGGTTCCAAGACCGAGTGCACGCAAAAATACAGTGATCGGAACCTTTCTATTTCTATCAACACGGACAGAGAAGACATCATTCGAATCTGTCTCATATTCCAACCATGCACCACGGTTAGGAATAACAGTTGCGGAATACAACTCTTTACCTACCTTGTCATGACTGATTGCATAGTAGATACCCGGTGAACGAACCAACTGGCTGACGATAACACGCTCAGCACCGTTGATGATAAACGTTCCGGTCGCTGTCATAAGCGGAAGATCACCCATGAAAATCTCGTGCTCTTTGATTTCCTCCGTCTCCTTGTTGTGAAGTCTGACGCGCACCTTAAGTGGTGCAGCATAAGTAGCATCACGCTCTCTGCATTGATCAATGTCGTACTTCTTCTCATCTCTGCAAAGCTCAAAATCAACGAACTCCAGGATCAAATGACCACCGAAATCAGCAATTGGGGAAATATCCCGGAACACTTCTTTCAGTCCTTCGTCCAAGAACCACTGGTAAGAATTCGTCTGTACCTCAATCAGGTTAGGCATCTCAAGGACTTCCTTCTGACGGGCAAAACTCATTCTCACGCCTTTGCCTACTTTTACTGGATGTATTCTGTTCTTCTCCATCGACGTTTCACTCCTTAATTTTATAGAGTACCATGTGCTGTACAATCCTATTATAAGAAGAAACTCCAAAAACTCTTTTCATTTTCTTCAAACTATGCTATAATAATCTTGCATAAGCCTAATAGTCTAGTCAGCCACAATAGTGCATTGTTCATCTTATCACCAAACGGACAAGATGTCAAGCACCTTTTTTATTTGGGTGGAAATACACGCTGGCAACCGGCTAAATATTATCTCACACGGAGGATTATTATGACCATACATGATGATGGAAAACGCTTAACACTGTCTCAAGGGGGAACCACTCTCCGGATGGAAGCCTGGGGCGAACATTCCATTCGCGTCCGCATGACCAAAGAGGCGGAAATGAACACAGAAGACTGGGCACTCACAGAACCAATTCCAGACCTCACCCCGGAGATCCACTATGAAACCGTGGATATGACACCTGCCTTTTACCGTACTGCCGAAGAACGTGCTGCACATGCTGAGACCGGTACCAAAGTGACATTTCGCAACGGAAACCTCACTGCCGTGATCGATCCGGAAGGTGTTATTTCCTATTATAACGAAAAAAATGAGCTGTTAACAAAAGAGCTTTGGCAAAATCGTAACCGCATCGACCGCTTTTGTGTGCCGCTGCGTATCGATGCCAGAGAACTAAAGCCGATCACCGGCACTACCGATTATACATTAGCCATGCGTTTTGAAGCATTTGACGATGAAAAGATCTTTGGCATGGGACAATATCAAGATGACTTTTTGGACAAGAAAGGCTGCATTTTGGAACTGGCGCACCGCAACAGCCAGGCAAGTGTTCCATTTATGATCTCAAGCCGGGGATATGGCTTTTTGTGGAACAATCCGTCCATCGGTACGGCATCTTTTGCCAAAAATAAAACCGAATGGACTGCCTTAAATACCAAAAAACTCGATTACTGGATCTGCGCCGGCGATTCACCTAAACAACTGACAGAACTTTACAGCGCCGTTACCGGCCGTGTTCCAATGATCCCGGAGTACGGCATTGGATTTTGGCAGTGCAAGCTGCGCTACCGTACCCAAGAAGAGCTGCTTGCTGTTGCGCGCGAATACAAACGCCGCGGTCTGCCGATCGATGCGATCGTGGTGGATTTTTTCCATTGGACTATGCAGGGTGATTTCAAGTTTGATCCAAAAGACTGGCCGGATCCGGAGGCAATGATCCGCGAATTGCGCGAAATGCAGATTGAACCGGTCGTATCCGTGTGGCCGACGATCGATGAACGTTCCGAGAACTATGGTCCGATGGCAGATCAAGGGTATCTCATCACGTCTGACCGCGGTTTGTGCGTTAATATGACTTGGATGGGAACTACGACTTTTTATGATGCTACACATCCGGGCGCACAAAAATATGTTTGGGAACGCTGTAAGGAGAATTATTACGATAAAGGCATTCGCTGCTTTTGGCTGGATGAGGCTGAGCCGGAATATGGGCCGTATGATTTTGATATTTACCGCTACCACAAAGGTCCTGCTTTACAGTGCAGCAACATCTATCCTCTCATGTACGCCAAAGGTTTTTATGATGGATTACGGGAGCAGGGGCAGGAAAATGTGTTAAACCTTGTGCGCTGCGCCTGGGCCGGCAGCCAAAAATATGGTGCTCTGACGTGGTCGGGCGATATTCATTCCTCGTTCCGTTCTATGAAACAGCAGGTGCAGGCCGGACTTAACATGGGACTTGCCGGCATTCCTTGGTGGACGACGGATATCGGCGGTTTCTTGGGTGGCAATAACGAAGATCCGGCATTTCGCGAGCTGCTGGTTCGCTGGTTTGCGTGGGGTGTATTTTCTCCGGTATTCCGTCTGCACGGAGAACGCTCTCCATACTATGAACGCGACGTAGAATATATTGATGGCGTTCGCCAGTTCAGTTCGGGACAAGATAACGAGATCTGGACTTGGGGAGAAGAAATCTATGAAATTTTGAAAAGTTACCTGTTGTTGCGTGAACGTCTTCGCCCATACATTCGCGAATGTATGCGTGAAGCACACGAGTTGGGAACTCCGGTAATGCGTCCGCTTTTCTATGAGTTTCCGGAGGATGCTGCTTGCTGGAATAACGCCGACAGCTATATGTTTGGACCGGATCTGCTCGTAAAGCCGATCACAGACGCCGGTGTTACGCAGACTGACGTATATCTCCCTGCGGGGCACCGTTGGACAGAGGCCGCTACCGGGACAAGTTATGACGGTGGTCAGACCGTTGCCGCTAAAGCAACGCTGGAGATCATTCCCGTCTTTGTGCGCGATGACTGTGCATATGACATTTATGAATAAAATTTTCACTAACATAAAACACAGAGATGTTTGACGGTCTTTCACCACCGCCAACACCTCGGAAAGGACTTTTTTATGGAACACGTTTTAGACGTAAAAAAACTTGTGAACGAACTGACACTAGAGGAAAAAGCAAGTCTTTGCTCCGGCGCGGATTTCTGGCATACCGAAGCCATTGACCGCTTAAATATTCCTGCTGCAATGGTCTCCGATGGACCGCACGGCATCCGCAAGCAGGAAAGTCTTGCCGATCATATGGGCGTTGCAGAAAGTATTAAAGCCATTGGTTTTCCGACTGCATCAGCTATGGCATGCTCTTTTGACCGCGACCTGCTGCATAAAGTCGGCGACGCTCTTGGCGAAGAATGTGTCGCTGAAGATCTTGCTGTATTACTTGGCCCAGGCATTAATATGAAGCGTTCTCCAATCTGCGGACGTAACTTTGAATATTACTCCGAGGATCCGGTCGTGGCAGGCGAACTCGGTGCTGCTTTTGTCAATGGTGTTCAGGAGCATGGCGTAGGCACCAGCTTGAAACACTTTGCTGCCAACAACCAGGAATGGCGCCGCATGAGCATCAGTGCAGAGATTGATGAACGTACTTTGCGCGAGATTTATCTGGCAGCTTTCGAAACGGTAGTCAAAAAGGCGCAGCCTTGGACGATCATGTGCAGTTATAACCGTATCAACGGCGTTTACTCTTGTGAAAATGATTGGCTGTTAAATAAGGTTTTGCGTGATGAATGGGGCTTTGAAGGTCTGGTTATGACCGACTGGGGTGCGATGGACGAGCGTGTTCCGTCTCTCAAAGCCGGATTGGATCTTGAAATGCCGGATTGCCACGGAGAAACAGACAAACTGATCGTAAAAGCGGTACAAAATGGAGAACTGGAAGAATCCGTATTAGATACTGCTGTAGAACGCATTCTTACTATGGTAGACAAATATCTTACTGCCAGAAAAGGTATTGATCCAGCTTCTATGGTGCACCCACTCCCATCCAGCGTTGAACGCGGATACGACGTTGCTGCTCATCACGCACTGGCAAGAACCACTGCCGAGCAGTCCGCTGTTTTGTTGAAGAATGAAGATATCCTGCCTTTGCAAAAAGACAAAAAGATAGCGTTTATCGGTGAATTTGCAAAAGTGCCCCGCATTCAGGGCGGTGGTTCCAGTCATATTAACAACACATGGATCGAAAGTGCTTTAGATGCCGCCGGAGATTCCGTTTCGTATGCACAAGGATTTCATATTGACGAAGAAACTACAGATGAGACGCTGCTTCAGGAAGCGATCACCCTTGCAAAAGGAAGCGATGTTGCCGTTATCTTCGCCGGTCTGCCAGACTCTTTCGAGAGCGAAGGATTTGACCGAACCCATCTGAATATGCCGGCAAATCAAAATGAATTGATTGCCCGCATTAGCGAAGTACAGCCTAATGTAGTCGTTGTTTTGCATAGCGGTTCCCCGATCGCCATGCCATGGCTTGACAAAGTTGCAGGTGTTTTGCAAATGTACCTCGCCGGACAGGCAAGCGGTGGCGCTGCTGTCAATCTGCTTTTTGGCGATGCAACTCCTTGTGGCAAACTTGCCGAGACCTTCCCACTGCACTTAGAGGATAACCCTTCCTACTTAAATTTCCCTGGAAATCGTGAGAAAGTCTGCTATCAGGAAGGCGTTTTTATCGGCTATCGTTATTATGATAAGAAAAAGATGGATGTCTTGTTCCCATTTGGATACGGACTCAGCTACACCGATTTTACCTACAGCAATATGAAAGTTACTGTAAACGGCAAAAACGCCGCCGACGTCGATGTGATCAAAGAAACCGATGAAATTGTTGTCAGTGCTGACATTACAAATACCGGTAACTGCGACGGTGCTGAAATCGTACAGCTATATATTAAAAATCCTGTCGTATATGAAATCCGTCCTGAAAAAGAACTGCGCGACTTTGCTAAAGTATTCCTAAAAGCCGGCGAGACAAAGACAGTGACTTTCACGCTGAACGCTCGCGCATTTAGCTACTATGAAACTCGTATTCACGATTGGTATGCAGAAAGTGGCGATTATGAAATTCTGCTTGCCTCATCTTCCCGTGACATTCGTTTGCAGGATACTGTATCAATCACCGGCAGCAAAAAGATTCCTTTTGTCGCAGATTACGTAACAACTTGCGAAGATGTTGAATTGTTTGCAAAAGATGGCAGTGCTTTGGATGAAATGCTGCGGGGGAGTGGTTTCGCTGAGGCGACCGATCACGATGGCGATGATTCTATGGGAAGTGGAACTGCCGATATGATGAAAGCAATGTTTACCGGAACTCCACTGCATTCCATTCTTTCCTTTAGTAGTGAGGAGTTGACCTATGAAGATATTCAGAATACGATCCGCAAGTTAAACGAAGCTGAGAAGAACAACAATTATTGATTCAAAGAAGTTTGAGGTATTGATAAGTAACGCAGACAACAGGTGCAGAAACGAGGATGAATATGCATATTACAACATTTAGCAAAGTACAAATGAATCCTTTGTGTCCAAAACAGGAAGAGATTCGCATTGAGGACATTGCCCATGCACAGTCACTTATGACCCGCGCAAACGGGCATTTTCCGGAATTTTATTCCGTTGGGCAACACAGTATTGCTTGTGCCAGAGAAGCAATTGCGAGAAACTACTCATCCAGAGTAGTTCTCGCATGTCTGCTGCATGACGGAAGCGAGGCCTATTTATCGGACATCACCAGACCGGTAAAAGGCGAATTGTCCGAGTACCGCCGCATTGAAAAAAATATGCAGGACGCTATTTATGTTCGTTTTTTGGGACAGATACCTTCCGACGAAGAGATGTCCCAGATCACGGACATTGATAACGCCTGCTTATATTATGAATTTGATCATTATATGGGAGAAAAACTCATGGAACAGGCTCCTCTTCTCGTGACAGATCCTGCTTTTGAGACACTTCCTTTTGCGCAGGTCGAGCAAGAATTCCTTGATTTATTTGCAACATTAACCGTCTAACAACTATCTTCTCGCAAGCCTTTATTGAAATCTCTCTGTATGCTTGTAATACAATCTTTGCCCTGTGCATAGACTGTACAAACAACAATTGTGAGGGAGCATTTTGAGAGAAGATATTGAAAAAAGAGCACTGGAAATCGGTCATTATATTGTCGAAAAAAGTGCCACTGTCCGTCAAACTGCCAGTGTTTTTCGTGTAAGCAAAAGCACCGTACATAAGGATGTCACCGAGCGCCTTCCTGCCATAGATCACACATTAGCCGACGAGGTTCGCACCGTGCTGAATGTGAACAAAGCGGAGCGGCATATTCGCGGAGGATTGGCGACCAAAGAAAAATATCTCCATGCACACGAGGACTGCACTGACTAAAGGGCAGCGTTAATACCGGCACTACCATGAGACAAAACGGCAACCTGTGTATTTATGGCACAAAGTTGCCGCAACTATTTAATCACTTTACATGCTATGGCTGACACTTCGTCACCCAAACTATTTTATTAACCTTACTTGCAACAGCCATTCTCCACGGAAACTATTTGGTAAACTTTCGGTGTTCTTTGGATAATTCCTGATATATGGCGTATCCATTCCAAGAATAATTATACATTGTAACAGTTGCTTTCAACGGGACGACCAGATCCGCCTGTCGCAGTGCAGCTAATACAGCATCCATCTCCTGCCCGGAAATCCCACTAAATATAAGCATCTCACCAATACATGGCATTCCGACTGCCGGAATCGGTGCAGCTCCCGGTATATTAGTGTGGCTTCGAACCGTTCCCACAGCTTTTTGCCCTGCCTTGCCAAGAGCAAGCTCTCCAATCGGATCACCATACTGCGATTTCGCAACCTTATATACGCTGACACCCAATGGGCGCAATGTCTTTTTCAAAGCTTCAAATCGTGTGTCCAACATTTCGTACACTAATATCTTTTTGCTCATACTACGCTTCCCCTCTCCTATAAATATTCTATCTGCATTAATTTTAATCCCTTGGCTGGCGCAGTCGGTCCTGCATTGGCACGGTCCTTTGACGCTATTATGTCCGCAATTTGGGACACCTCTAAATTGCCACGACCGACCTCCAACAGCGTCCCTGCGATAATTCGCACCATATTATACAGAAATCCATTTCCACGAATCCGTATGCGGATCACTTCCGGCTGTTCCCGCTCCACGGTCGCACTGTAAATAGTCCGGACGGTTGACTGCACTTGCGCTCCTGCAGAACAAAAAGCAGCAAAATCATGTTCCCCCACGAACTGCTTTGCCGCCTGATCCATACGTTCTACATCCAAATCTCCATAGCAAAAGAAAGCGGTGTTGCGATATTCCGGCAATGGAAAGGTGCGGTTTAATATCGTATATTCATATGTTTTTCGGCATTCGCAATGTCTTGGATGAAAATCAGCCGTCACCTCACAAGAATCTTGAATAATGACATCCTCGGGCAAACGCTGATTCAAAGCATAGGAAAATTTTTCTCCCGGAATGCGGGATTCCGTATCAAATACCGCAACGTTTCCGCGCGCATGTACTCCTGCATCCGTTCGACTCGCGCCGATCACCTGTATTTCTTCCCCCGTGAGTGCAGTCAGTGCCTCATTAAGTACGCCTTCTATCGTTATCTCACGTGGCTGAACCTGCCAGCCATGATAATTCGTCCCATCATATGCTACTACTAATTTAATTCGTTTCATGCCAATAATCTCCATTCCGGTCCTACGCAGATATGTTCTATTTCCAATCAAACCATCCGGCGTATTTTTTCGCTCAAAGCAGAATCATTCCACCACAGCTTTCCACATCAAAATGCCACGATCCGATCCACGGCAATCAGGACGATCAAATAGCACACGATACTAATATAACCGATCATATCCCGATATCCATAGCGGAGTGGTTTCATTTTTGTTCTGCCTTCTCCACCATGATAACAGCGCGCATCCATCGCATACGCCAATTCATTAGCACGCCGCATTGCCGATGCAAATAACGGCAATAAAATGGGCAGCATATTTTTTAGGCGATGCAAAAAATTGCCGCTCTCAAAATCAGCGCCTCTGGCAAGCTGTGCTTTCATAATTTTATCCAGTTCTTCCATCAGGATTGGAATAAACCGAAGCGCGATCGACATCATCAACGCAAATTCATGAACCGGTATATGCAGCTTTCGCAACGGTCTCAACATTTGCTCAATTCCGTCGGTGAGCTGATTCGGTGTCGTTGTCAGCGTCATTAACGAAGATCCGATCATCATAAGGGTCAAACGTACCGTCAAAAAAATACATTTTTGTACGCCCTCTATCGTGATATGAAGCACTCCCAGTGAAAATATCGCCTTGCCCGGTGTGCAAAACAGATGCAGCAGGGCTGTAAATACCAACATCATCATAATTGGCTTAAGACCTTTTACAATAAAACGAAACGGCACATTAGACATTCGTACCATCACGCCAAATATCAACGCCGCAACAACCAATCCTATATAATGATGTACCAAAAACAAGGAAATAATATATAATAAAGTCCCGGCAATCTTAACACGTGGATCCAAGCGATGAAGCAGTGAATCCGTCGCATAATACTGCCCTATTGTTATTTCTCGTAACATCTAATTCCTCCAAATCACTAACAGCCTGTCATTGTAACGTCACACTTCAGCGAGCACTTTCTGTCGATTGTCACTAACAGTCAACGTCTTCTCCCTCTTTCTGTCCATTGTCACTAACAGCCTGTCATCGTGACGTACCTTTTGCATGCCACCACTGCTCGATCAAAGGTAATCCCTCCTCTAACGTGATCGCATCACCAAGCCGACAGCCCGTTGCCTTCTCCAGACGATGAATCAAGTGTGTCATTTGTGGGACACCAAGTCCAATCTGTTCCAACTCGTCCTGATAGTGAAATACTTTCTTTGGAACGCCATCCAATACCAGTTCCCCCTCATTCATAACCAAAATACGATCCGCATATTTTGCAACATCGTCCATATTGTGGGACACCAGCACAATGCTGATCTGGCGCTCCTCATATAATTGACTTAACAATGTAAGCATTTCTTCTCTGCCGCTTGGATCCAGTCCTGCCATCGGCTCATCCAAAATAAGCAGCTTAGGCGCCATTGCCAACACGCCGGCAATCGCTACCCGCCTCTTCTGTCCCCCGGAAAGCGAGAGCGGAGAAACATCCAATAAATTTTCACCAATTCCAACTTGTTTGAGTGCCTCATACGAACGATATTCTACATCCAAATTAGACCACCCTAAATTTCTAGGACCATATTCTACATCCGCAATAACAGACTCCGCAAAAAGCTGATATTCCGGATACTGAAACACTAAACCAACTTGTCCACGCAGACTCCGCATCGAAAAAGATTTGTCATAAATATCTTGTCCATCCCAATAAATGGTACCTTCCGTTGCACGCAAAAGCCCATTCATCAACTGTATCAATGTGGATTTGCCGGAGCCGCTATGCCCCACCAATCCAATAAATTCATGGTCACCAATCTGCAAATTGATGTCTTTCAAAGCATGAAACTCTTTGCCGGTGCCTACACCATAACTATAATTCACATGCTCTAGTATCATCGCCATCACTAATTCCTCCATGCCTGACATTAAGCAAGCAACTGTGCTATCAGCTCATTTCCGTGATCAACACGCCCTGCATCGCTGCTTTAACGAAGCAACTGTTCCATCAGCTCATTTCCGTGATTAACACGCCACATCGCTGCTTTAACGAAGCAATTGTTCCATCAGCTCATCCTCCGTCAAAGTTGCCTTGTCTACCGGAAGCCCTGCAGCCTGCAAAGCTGTCGCAATTTTCGTAATCTCCGGCACATCCAGCTTGCATCTGCGAAGTGCCTCTTCTCGCACGAACACTTCCTTCGGTGTGCCTTCCGTCACAACTTGTCCATCCCCCATCACATATACATAATCGGCATCTACAATCTCTTCCATATAATGTGTGATCAATACGATGGTTATCTTTTCCTTGCGATTTAACTCCTTGATCGTCTTAATAACGGACTCTCGCCCCTTAGGATCTAACATTGCCGTAGGCTCATCCAAAACAATACATTTCGGTCGCATTGCCACGATTCCCGCAATCGCCACACGCTGTTTCTGTCCACCTGACAAATGCATCGGTGACGCATAACGATATGCGCTCATACCTACACTTTGCAAACTTTCTTCTACACGCTGCCATATTTGACGCGACTCTACTCCAATATTTTCAGGGCCAAAGGCAACATCCTCTTCTACAACACCGGCAACTAACTGATTGTCCGGATTTTGGAACACCATCCCTGCTGTCTGGCGAATCTGCAAATGTTTCTCCACATCTGCCGTGTCCATTCCTGCCACCAAAATCGTTCCTTCTCCAGGCGTGAGCAGTGCACACAAATGCTTCGCAAAAGTAGATTTCCCTGAACCATTTGCGCCGAGTACCGCTACAAAATCTCCCGGCTGCACCTGCATCGAAACATCCTTTAATGCCGGTATCACTTCTATCACTTCGCCATCGCTGTCCCTGCGAAAATACTCAAACCCAACATTCTTTGCATGGATCAAACCAATAAGCCCCTTCCCGTTTTCGCATTGCAGATGCCCCCTCACAGCACATCCCAAACAATGCTTTCAGAATTTTATCTATTATTCTGCCATGGAATAGTCAAATTGTCAAACCAGCCAATGTCCTTCCACAGCGCATAAATCCGCCCCCCACGCTGATTGCCGGATACCCTTTACGAACGAGATCCCTGGCTACGATCAAGCTGATATTACCTCTGTCACAATACAATACAATGGCTCGTATCTCTTTTTCCTGCTGTTCTAAAATAGTGTCTATATTTTGCTCCAAAGTTTCCCAGTCTGCATACACCGCTCCGGGCAGGTGCCCTTGCTCATAATCTGCTTTTTCGCGCAGATCAAGCAGAATACAATCATCCCTTTGCATATATTCTTTTAGCGTTTCGCAAGATATGATCTTAATCTGCATACGCATTCCCCCACGCTTATTTTCAGTCCTATATAGATATCTTATTCCTTTAACAGAATTTGGTCACTCTCGCCCCGGTACTCCTTTGTAATAAACCGCCTTGCGCCCCTCTCCTAACGGAAGTACGCCCATCGTGAGGAAGAAATCGTCCTGAACCTCCGTTACCAATGCACCGCCATGCCTTTCCAGCGTCTCCCGGACATTGTGCAGCCCCACTCCATGAAACCAGTCCTCATGAGGCATCTTAACCGGCTGTTGTGGCGGCATTCCATTCTTGGCAAAAATGCGGATCGTGTTGTCTAACATTTCTAATTCAAACAACACATATCGTTTGTCCCTATCTGTTACAAGCGGCACTGCTTTCATTTGATTATCTGTGATATTTCCTATAATCGTTACCAGATCATATTCAGGAATATCCCGCATACGTGCCTCCTCAATATTAACAGTAAGATAACACGGAATATTCATCTCCTGCAGCCGGGTCTTCATATTGCTCAAAATACTATCTACTGCAAGATTACCTGTGCAAATGCTTCCATATGTTTCTTGTAATGTTCCGCTAATACGTTCAATATAGTCCATCGCCCCCTGCGCATCATCTGACTGCAGCTTGGCTCCGATATAGCGCAGATGTTTATTGGTGTCGTGTAACAATCGATTGCCGGATCGAAACGCCGTAGATAACTGTTCATATTTTTCCTTTTGTGTCTCAAGTTGATTATTTAACTGGAACACCTTGCTAGCCCGGATAATATAATCCGATAACTCATCCAACAAATAATATGACACAATGTTCAACAACATAATGCATCCCGTCGCAATATAACTGATATAATCGATATACATGGATTTACGATATAATACGCATAACACAAATATACAGGCAATCGGTATTGCAAAATATGTGATCAGATAATGTGTTGGAATGTTTTTTTGTTTTTTCTGCAAAAGCATAAGTATCATAAGAAACACTAGCAAAAATAGCTTCGAAATAAACATACCGAGCACATTAATATCCTGGAAATATTTCTCAGGTACAACTAAAAAAATAACATTTGCAAAAATTTCCGATACAATTGCTGTCACCTGAAATACCACAACTGCAACAATACGTTTTGCCACTTTAGCATCATACAAAAGTGTCATAGCAAACAGTCCCAAAACACTTATCAGCATATTAACTGCTATATACGGTGCCACTGTATTAAATACGTAATTAATTCCTTCCATCATCGCAAAAGCGCCCCAAATAACTGCCATAGAAGCAAATTCTCTGCGCCTTTCCTTGGAAAAATACTTATCGTAAAATACATAGATCAGCAATGCATCGATCACATAACTAAAAATCTCCATTAATATCATTACATTGCTCCTCCTTTTCGCACCAAATATTTTGTGAATTGCTCCTGAAGTTCCTTTACTTTCCTGCGACTTACACTGATACATTCACCATTTTCAAGATGAATCTCCTTCTTCTCCAAACGCCATACAGAAGATAAATTCACCAAATGCGTACGACTCACCCGGATAAAATCCTTATCAACTAACAACCCTTCCAGTTCCTGCAAGGTGTTTTTCACAATATAGTTATCCCGCGTCATATGTACACATAATTTATCCTGTTCCTTCGGCTTTTCTATATATAAAATTTGGTCAATACTCTGCAGTAATTCTCCCTGCTCTGTATGCAATAATATCTTATGGTGATCTGTCCTAAGATAATTCATTGCATTCTGTATCTCCTTAATAAATGAATCCGTTTCTAATGGTTTCATTAAGTATTGAAAGGGCTGCACTCGAAAACTTTGCTGCATATACTCCGGATAACTCGTTAAAAAGATAATAATAACTTCACGGTTGATCCGGCGCATCTGTTCTGCCACCTGCATTCCTGAAATAAGTGGCATCTCCATGTCTAATAAAATGATATCATATTTTGAATGGTCCGCTTGATATGCTTGGATCAAGTTCCGTCCATCGGTATAATAATCAACCTGCGTCTCTATGTCCGTCTGCACCTCAAGACGAACAAAACATTCTTTGAGTCGATCTAAAATTTGTTGTTCATCGTCACAACATGCTATTCTATATAACATATTCCCATCTCCTTCGCTTTTTTCATTTACATTCATACTAGCATATTTTTGCTGTCTATAACCAAAAAACTTTTGAACGGTCGTTTTTTGCCGGTGAACGGTCAATGTTAAACCCTAACACACAATAATCACATTTCCAAAAAACGGACGCTGTCAATCAGCGCCCGTCTCATCAATTCTAATTCGGTGTTTCTGTTATTGCTACGCTTATACTATCTGCCATGTAATGTTAAAACCACACTCTTTCGCCTGATTCTGATAGTAATTTAATTCTTTCCAATTCTTATTGACAATAATCTTACATGAAATTTTAAATCCCGGCATAAAGTCAAATCCGGATCCCAAGTCATCCTGATCACAGATCAACAATGAATTGCGAACATCCAATTCTTTTATTCCACTGTCTCCAAATATTACATCCCTCAACTTTGCCTGATTTGACAAGTCTAATTTCGACAGCTTTGTCGTTCCTCGTACATATACCGTCACTAATTCGCGGCAATTTTGTACGTTTAAGGATGTAATCTTGGTCTGTGACGCATTTAGGTGCTTCAATGCCGTATACTTTCTTAAATCCAGCGAGGATATCTTAGTCTCACTACAATCAAGTTCCTCTATAGCACTTGGATTAGGAACGGATAACATCTTAGAAACTTTCGTATTCCGGTATCTCAAAACCTTTAATTTTTTATTAGCAGAAAGATCCATCTTAGATATTTTGCTGTCACTAATATCCAACTCTTCCAACTTTTTATTTTTCTTCACTGAAAGCGTTGTTATTTTTGAACCGCCCACTCTAAGCTCTCGTAAATTTTTCATTTTACTGACATTAAGTTTCTTAATCGATCCGCTATAGTTTAACTTTAATACACGTAATCCATTCGTGCCGTTCAAATTAACTTTCTTTAACTGACTAACCTCCAAATCCACACTACGTAATTTTTTGCAATTTTGTGCCAATATGTTTTTTAATGCAACCGGATAATTGCCTTGTGCAATAAGTCGTACAGATGAATCAGAAACATTAAGTTTGTTATAATGGCCTTGATCCAAATGAATTCGATCCAGTTTCTTAAAGCCATGAAAATCAAGTGTACATGGCATTTTTTCTACTGCAAAATAAACATCGTGTAAATTCTTAGACAGTTTTATTTTTCTTACTGTTGTCGCTGCAAGATTAAGAGATCTTAATTTTTTATTCTTACTAAGATCAATAGACTTAACATTAACAGCATACAAGTCTAATGAACGCAAATTTGTAAAATACTGTACTCCTTTCAAAGAAATACTTTTACTTTTCTTAGAATCTACGTTTAAGTATTTTATGCCCTTTATCTCTGCTTTACTTAACTTTCCGTCTTTATTCTTGTCATAACTTTTACGCAGTTCCTTTCGCAAAGCCTTACTAGGAAAATTCTTTTGCGTTATACTGATTTGACGGCTGGAGGCCGCCTCACTATAATTACCTGTTTGCGACATTACTGCTAATGCCATCGCTCCAATCATCATACATTTCAATAATTTTCTCATGATTTATTCCCCTTTCTTTTCTCATGATTTATTCCCCTTTCTTTTCCCAAAGATTACTAGCTAAAATTCCTTTGTCCCATATACTGGACTGCACTATTTCTCAACTACTTTTATTTTCCATTTCTTCGCCAGTTTCTTGATCCATTTTTTGTCTGCCTTTCGAAGCTTTTTGTTGATGACGAGTTTCTTTGGTACACCATTTTTTCCTTTATGAAGAGTATATTCATTTGTGATCTGTCTCTTGCGTACATAATTATTCATCACCTTCCACGCAGACACATCAAGCGTTCCAACAGCGCCTTGGCTAGAATATCCCGTATACACGTTATAAACTCCATCTGCTATATCCATATCGCGTGTATATCGATTTGCAAAATACGAATCAACCAATTCATAATAGCCAGACCAACCTTTCGTCTGAACTTTCGGATAAATCACTTTTCCTGTTTTTTTGTTGGAAAGATCCAAATAATGCAGATTTTTATTATGGCTTAGATCCAATGTGTTCACTGTAGAACATGCTGTTCTCAGACTGAACAATTTCGGACAATTTACAAAGCTTAACTTCTTCACTTTTTTTCCATAATACTGTATATGCTGCAGTGATTTGCTTTTTATGGAAATATTGGTCGTGGCATTATTAATCATGCCAAGTTCGGTCAGCTGCGTACATTTGCTAATATTTAATTTGCTCGTTTTATCTCCAATAAATAAACGTTGTAATTTTATTGCACCGGAAGCATTCATCGACTTTATTGCTGTACCGTACAAATGCAGCTCCTTTAATGCAGATGCGCTCTGGGATCCCTTTTTCAATGTCACTTTTGTCAAAGACGGTATACCGCACGCATATACTCGTTTTAATCGCTTCATTTGAGACAGATCAAGCGTTTTATATTTCGCCTTTGTCTGCATACATTCTTTTCCTAATGATAAGTACATTTGCTGTGGCTCTCCTAACCACAACTCCTGCAATGTATTTTTCAATGGGCTGACATCAATACTCTTCAAAGTGCAGTTAATAACATAAAGTTTTTTAAGATTCATTTTTGTCAGTGGTTTAAGATTTAATGCACTAATCTTACAATCTTCCAAGCTCAACGTTTCTAGCTTGGTGGTACTCAAAGGCGTAAGATCCATTTGCTGTGCCGGCATATTTTCAAGAACAAGATATTTCAAAGAACTGTTCTTAAGTGCTGTCAGATCAAGTTTTGTTTTGCTGTTGCCACGCAAATACAGCGATTCTAACTTAGGAAAACAAGCCGACAGATTATCCCCTCTGTAGTCCCATCCTTTCTCAATACCGCCCGCAGCCTGATAGTGCAGGTCCAATTTCAAAGAATGGATATTTCCAAATAGCTGCATTCCCGTAAAATCAATTTTGCTGCTTTCCTTATAATTCTGTGAAATCCGCAGATCCGTATAAGAAAAGGTTGTTACTTTAGCCCTCTCTTCATCAGAGAGTATCCCATCTTTATTTATGTCATATTTATCGACGGATGCCCGGACACAAGCATCTGGGAATGTTTTCTCATCAATCTTTACGGATGCTGCATCTACATGGTTACCGGCACCAAACAAAATTCCTGCCGCCAACAATGCGCTTGCCAAAAACCATTTTACGTTTCTCATATATATCACCCTCTCTTTCATCTCTTAATGAGCTTTGCTCCAGCTTTCTTAGTTGTTTTTTTCAGTTTCTGAACAAGTTTTTTGTTCATCTTTTTGCTGATAACAATCTTTGTCTTGCGAAGCTTTCCTGTGATCTTTACGCTCTTTAACTTCTTATTTTTACTCAGATTGATTTGTCCGATTGCTTTTTGTGTCGTATCGGTAAGCTGCAGCTGCTTTAATTTTTTGCAGCCTGTTACATTTACTTTTTGGATGTTAGCTGTTGTAATGTCCAAACGCTTTGCGTTCGGAAAACATTTTCCAAGCGGCTTGCTCTTAGCCGCAAATTTACCATTAATGCAAACACGTTTGACCTTTGGCGCACTGACGGTACATTCCAGACTGCCATCTTCATCATCCAATAAGACATCTACACTTTCCAGCGTTTTAGATGTGCCGGTCAACTTCACTTTCTGTCCACCATACGAACGTATCACTAATTCCTTTACCTTTGGAAAACATTGAAAGAAATTATCCGCTCTAAAATTCCAATCTCCCTGCACTCTTCCTCCGATATTGTACCTGAGATCCAGCGTTACTGATGTGATATTCGAAAAGTTCTGCATACCGCTAAAATCAACCGCCTGCCCTCCATCTAAGCCGTAACGAAAGAATGTCTTTCCCGTAACAACAAAATACGTAACACCTGCTTTTTCTGCCTCTGGCAAATAATATGTTGAATGTGCCGTGTCATACTCGCACATTTCCTGCACGTAATGGTAAACATACGGATCAGGAAATGTCTTCTCATTCAAGTTGATATTTGCCGCATCTGCTGTTCCTCCTGCAAAGCAGGCGATTCCTAACGCTGCTATCGTACTTAAGATTATTTTTTTCCATTGGATCATATAAAACCCCTCCTTTGATATTAATCAACAATTACTAGCTAGAATTCCTTTGACTGTTCACTTATTATTACAGCAAATCTAATTTCCACCGTCAATACATTCCGCGTAATCTTAAGAATTCTTAAGAATTAACCTCAATATCACAGAAACGGATACCATTGCACGGCATCCGTTTCTTGATTATTTCAATACAATTTCTTAAACCCATATACTGGACTGCACTATTTCTCAACTACTTTTACATGCCACTTCTTAGCAAACTTTTTGATCCATTTCTTGTCTGCTTTGCGAAGCTTTTTGTTGATAACGAGTTTCTTTGTTGTTGAGTTGCATAATGTTTTAACCTGATATTTTTTTACTTTTACAGGCATCTTACGATATTTACTAACATCTACTGTAATACCATACCCGGTATATCGGCATTTTTCAGCACGATCATACTGTTTATAGGATGTATTAAGCTGTTTCGAATTGCTCAATTTAGGTAATATAATCTTCTTAAATCTTGCCTTTCTATTAGCATGAAAGTACACCAATTTTTTATTTTTGCTTAGATCCAAATTTCCCATCGATGCCTTTGATTTCCGATCAATTGTCAGCCCGATAAGATTTGGACATCCGGTAACGTTAATTTTTTGTATAACCTTACTGCTTACATCCAAATATTTTAAGCTTCTGTTTTTAATAATAAGCTTCTTCAAAGAATTACTGTCAATGAGCAGCTTCTTTAACCGCTTGCACTGATTGATATTCAAATTCGTAAGTTTACCGCCTACATATACTTCCTCTAAATTAGGTACCACAGATAAATTTAATGATTTTATCTTGTTATTCACAAGATGAATCGTTTTTAATTTATTTAGTTCACATTTCCCCTTGGAATCCTTGACAACAAGGCGTTCTAAGCTGCCGGCATTACATACTTCCAATGTTTCAAGCTTTCTCATATGAGAAATATCTATTGTTTTTAGTGTTGTCATTTCTTCCAACGGATTGCTATTCTGTTGCAAATCTTGCCAACTATTAGCTACATCTAAGCGTTTTAATGTGTCTTTGTAAATCGAAAGATCAAATATTTTATTGCCACCATAATACGCAATTGATATCTGTTCCACTCTCTTAAATCCATAAATCTCTTTCTCTAAATCCTTTACATAATTCATCTGCACAACTCTCGCATTCGGAAAACATTTTCCCCAATCCTGACTGTAACCGCAAAGCTTAGTATGCCCATTTAACGTCGAACACACTGTCAATTGTTCTACTGACGTTATTGGTGCATTAACAGAAACATTAGATGCAGCAATTTCCAAATGCTTTAGATTTCTGTTTGCTGTGGAAAGCGTTACCTGTCCTGTGGCAAATAGATTCAATTTTTCAACATACGGAAACACAGAGAATATATCCGTATTTTTACAATTCCAATATTTGCAGTTATACTTTCCCCCTTGAAAAAGCTGTTCAATTGTAACCTGTTTAAGATTTGTAAAAATCTCCATTCCGGTAAAATCTATTTCCATTCCGGAAGTAACTCCATATGTATACAGATTTTGTCCATTCCAATCCAGCTTAGTCACTGCTTTAATTTCAGCATCAGAAAGTTCTCCATCGCGATTTGTGTCCTGCTTGTTTGCGAAAGTACGAACACATGCATTCGGAAATGTCTTCTCATCAATTTTAACTGATGCCGCATCTGCTGTTCCTCCTGCAAAGCAGGCGATTCCTAACGCTGCTATCGTACTTAAGATTATTTTTTTCCATTGGATCATAATGACCACTCCTTCCTGTTATTATGAATTTTTTTGTTTCCCTTATACCGCAACATAGCAGCATAAGGGATATTACTTTTTTTCTTTGATACATTTAGTACACCAAATATTAATTACAAAATCAATAGTTTGAACGCAATCTTAAGAATTCTTAAGAATTGAAACAGCTCCTACCAATGTGATAATTTTTCCCATGCGGCATCAATATCACACTGTAGCATAATCACTAAAACTATGTTATGCCGTATTGGTATTTCCTCCTTTCTTTTGTTGCAGATATCCTAGCACACTTTTTATGATTGCGAACAAAAAACTTTTGAACGGTCGTTTTTTGCCGGTGAACGGTCAATTTTACAATTTTGTCATTTCATACGTCTTGTTTTCTATTGCTTTTTGTATTACTGACTATTCCAAAAATCATGGAACAAAGTACTATAAACAAGGCAAAATTGATTTCTTTCACATAACATGTCAAAGAATTCCACTTTAAGATTAGTGAGATGCTGTAAATTGCAACTATATATCTGCAAGTCTTTTTCTTTTCGATCTTTCTTTGCTCACTATCTAATGGTTTATTTATACTATCAACCGGAGATAACAGAATAATAATTGCAGATATCAGTGCCATGAACCGCAGATTATCAAAGGTATCAGGAAGTCTCTCTGAGACAAATACTACAGTCAAATAGTATATTATAGATAATCCAAAACACACTTTGGCAGTGTTGGCATGCCAACCACCACCATGACTGCGCATCGGAATTACTATTCCTATAATTACTCTATCTTATATAATGACTTCATTTCACTAACTTATATTTAATATGATATTTCTTGGCATATTTGTACGCATAACTTCCCTTCTTCACATATAAAGTAAGTTTTTTGCATCCACGAAAAGCTGTTTTATCTATCTTTTTAACGGATTTAGGAATTGTTAGTTTGCGAAGGCTTTTGCAGTTACGAAACGTATTTATTCCTATATAGGTACATTTCTTAGGTATATTTACTTTCCGCAATTTTACACAGTCTGCAAACATTCGAGCGTTTAATCTTGTTATACCATTATACAACTTCGCAGTTTTCAAAGAACGACAACCACTGAACATTTCCTCATTTATTTTGTTTTTATTCATATATTTCCACGTTTTTGCATTCGGCAAAAATCCTTTACCTTGAATATATGCAGATTTCAGACTGGTACATCCCTTAAATAATGCATTTGTATACTGCACATTTGGAGACAGCTTTATATTCGTGAGAGCTCGTGCATTTTTAAATGCAGCCTGTGAATATATACACTTTCTATGATTCTTCACAAAATCCGGCAAATTTTTCATTCTCTTGCATAGATAAAATGCCTGTCGACCCACAAATCGTACATTTTGTCCACCGGTCACTTCTGTTAAATTGGGATTTCCCCAAAATGCCTGTCGTCCGATATACTGAACATCTTTTCCTAAGTCAACTTTACGCAAATGAGACATTCCGGATAATGCAGAATCATCAATAATCTCGATTCCGTTGGGTACTATCAACTGTTCCCACTTCTTCCCTCTAACATAAAACAATTCCTTCACTGGCAAATTATGAAATACTTTGGGAACAATGAACTCTTTGGCAGAAGATGTATCCAACACCATTAGTCTAACTGCTGTCTTGTTACGTATTAATGAATATTCATAAATTCCATCCTTAATCCATTCGGATTCATTACTGGATGGCACTGCATAATCCACAATACTAGGTTCATATCTTCCTACGTCATCTCTTGCCCCTGCCTTCTGTCCCATACAGCCAATTCCCATCAGCAAACTTATTGCGAATAATATACACTTTTTAAAACTTAAATTCATAACTTATCCTCCCATCTTAACCAAAGATTACTAGCTAGAATTCCTTTGACTGTTCACTTATTATTACAGCAAATCTAATTTCCATCGTCAATGCATTCCGCGTAATCTTAATAATTCTTAAGAATTAAACCATATCCTGCCAATGTGACGATTTTCCCCATGCGGCATCAATACTGTAGCATAATTAATAAAACTATATTATGCCGTATTGGTATTCCTCCTCATATAATGACTTTATTTCACTAACTTATATTTAATATGATATTTCTTGGCATATTTGTGCGCATAACTTCCCTTCTTCACATATAAAGTAAGTTTTTTGCATCCACGAAAAGCTGTTTTGTCTATCTTTTTAACAGATTTAGGAATTGTTAGTTTACGAAGGCTTTTGCAGTTACGAAACGTATTTATTCCTATATAGGTACATTTCTTAGGTATATTTACTTTCCGCAATTTTACACATCCGCTAAACATTCCATAGTTTAATTTTGTTATACCATTATATAGCTTCACAGTTTTCAAAGAGCGGCAATCCGAAAACATCTCATTGTTGATATATTCCGGTAACATTGCATGCCATATCTTCTTATTGATACGGAAACCAGCACCTTTTACTTCCGCATATTTTAAATCAGTACATTTTTTAAACATTGTTAATGTATAATCTGCATCTTTTGGCAATACCACCTTTTTTAAGGACTTCATGTTACGAAAAATAGCTCGATAATATTTACAGTTTTTTCCATTATAAACGAACTCCGGCAAATTCTTCATTTTAACCAGACCATCAAAGGCGCATCTGCCAACAAATCGCACGTCTTCTCCGCCAGTCACTTTCTGTAAACGCTTATTATATGCAAATGCCCATGAACCAATGTATTGAACATCCTTCCCTAAGTGTATTTTTTTTAAGTATGGATTTGCTTTTGCTGCTTGATGATCAATGACCTCAATTCCATCAGAAATTACCAGTGTTTCTGCTTTTCCTGCATCTACAAATGCTAATTCTTTAACCGGAAGTCCATGAAACTGCGACGGCACAATGATCTTTTTGGTATGTTGCGGTTTCACTATCATCAATTTTATCGCTGTTTTGTTACGAATTAACGCATATTCATAAATTCCATCTGTCTTCCACTCTGTTTCCTGCTTTGCAGGTGTTGCATAGTCTGTCACATATGGTTCAAATCCAAGATCTGCATCACTTGCCTGCACCTTTTCCTGATTCACACTTAAGCCCCCTGCAATAACAGCTAATATCAGAACAATACTTATGATACCTTTTTTTAACCTCATATTCCCTTCCTCCTTTTACATTATTTTTTTATCTTACTATACCAAGCCTTTTGACTGTTCACTTTTGTCGCAACATTCTCGCCTTATCGACATGATTTATAACGGTATTTCATTCCGTACTTTTTCGCAAACTTCTCTGCAGCACTTCCTTTATCTACGGTCAATGTAAGATTTTTGCTACCATAAAAAGCCCATTGATCAATGTTTTTAACGGTTTTTGGCACATACAGACTACGAAGATTCTTGCATTTACCAAAAGCCAGCGGTCCAATCGTACGACATCCTTTTGGTATATTGACCTTTTTAAGATTACTGCAGCGCAAAAATGCTGATTTGCCAATTACTTTACACTTCTTTGAAACGGTCACCTTTTGAAGACTCTTACAATTTAAGAATGCGCCCTCTCCAATGTATCTGCATTGTGTTGGTATATTCACCTTCTTCAAACGAATACAATTAGCAAATATTTGTTCATTTAAATGTGTAATATTGTTAGTCAATGTCACCTTCTGCAGTTTACGGCAATTCTTAAACATTGCACGATTCACTGCTGTGTTCGTCATGGTTTTCCACTTTTGCTTATTCGGCTTATATCCAACACCTTCCACACGTGCTGTCTTAAGCTGGTCACAATTTTTAAATGTTGCAACAGTATATTTCATAGTTTGTGGAACAACAACATTTCGCAAACCTTTTGCTTTCATAAATATAGCCTGACCATATACACAGTTTTTGTTCGTTTTTACAAATGCTGGAAGTTTTGTTATTCCATAACATTCAGCAAAAGCACCTCTTCCCAGAAATTTAATGTTTTGTCCACCAGTGATCTTAGTTAGTTTTCTGCCACGCGGAAAAGCATATTCACCGATATATTCCACGTCCTTGCCGATGCATATCTCTTTTAAATGTGATAATCCCATAAATGCCTTGGCATCAATCACCTCGATACCATCTGAAACAATCAACTTTTCCCATTTTACATCACTGTCCACACAACCAATTTCTTTTACGGGAATACCATTGATTTTTGTTGGGATAACGCCTGTTTTCTCCGTGCCGCTGTTTACATAAATCTTCGCTGCTGTTTTATTACGGATTAAGCAATACGAATAATTACCGATATGAGACATATTTTTCTCATCTACATTTGCTTTTGCCGGCGTAGCATAAGATGCCTTTGCACGGTCTGGTTCATATGCTGAAGTGACTGTCGCCGTAACACTGCTACAGATTAGCGCTAAACTCAATGCCATGATACCAAAACATTTTCTTTTCATTTTTACCACCATTCCTTTCTAAAAATCCCTTTTATAATTTCTCAACTACTTTTACGTGCCATTTCTTAGCAAACTTCTTGATCCATTTTTTGTCTGCTTTTCGAAGCTTTTTGTTGATGATGATCTTCTTTGTCGCACACTTTTCATGATCAAAATCACCATACCCAAACATACATCTCTTCACCGTTTTGTTGAGCGATGTCCATGCAGATATATCTAATATCTTGGTTGGATATTCCAAAGTATATCCAACATACTCCTTATATACTCCTTTTGCATCCGGATCATTTTTATACTCATCCAGATTTTTATAATAATTCGTTTCCACCAGATCGCAGCAATCATGCCATCCCTTTGTGGAAACCTTTGGATACACAACCTTTCCCGTCTTTTTACTGTTCAAGGTCATATAATGCAGTCTTTTATTTGACCTCAGATTTACGGTTCCAACCTTAGTGCATTTGATTGATAATGTGTATAATTTAGGACATTTTGAAAAACTTAATTTCTTTAATGTTTTTCCCTGATACTGTATATGCTGCACTGAGCTGCTCTTAATTGTAGCTGCCTGTTTCGAGCCGAGATTAATTACTCCAATTTCTTTCAGTTTTTTGCATTTATCAACAGTCAATTTTCTGATCCGGTCACCTACAAACAAACGCTTCAGATTTTTGGCTGCCGTGGCATCCAATGTTCTTATTCCGGTGCCGTATAAATGCAGCTCCAACAAAGAGCGAATACCCTGTTTCGTTTTGGTATCTTTTAATTTCACAGTCTTCAACGAAGCCACGCCACAGGCATAAACACGTTTGAGCTTTTTCATCTTGGACAGATCTAACAATTGATATTTTGGCTTGGTCTGCTTATGATTTATTTCTTCCCAAAAATAAGTATTTTGCAATGTTCCCAGCCATAATTCTGTCAACGTGTTTTTCAACGGGCTCACATCAATCTTTTTCAGCGGACAATTGATCACATATAATTTGTGCAATGGTGATGTCGCCAATGGTTGAAAGTTCAAAGAATTCACTCCACAATCTTTTAAACTAAGTACCTTCAACTTACACGTTTTGAGTGGCGAAAGATCCATTGATCTGCAAGCAGCTCGTTCAACGCTCAAACTATAAATCGGGTTATTCTTTAACGGTGAAAAGTTCAAAGACGTAATCGCTTTTCCTGACAAGTACAATGTTTGCAAACCTTTGAACCCAGCTAACGTATTGTTGCCTCCAATATTAGTCTCTTCTAATATCACTTCTGATGCATCCGGGAAATATTGACCATAGGATTTCTTAGTATCCGTAAATTTCCCACATATTTCCACATTTTGCGCATTCGGTGCATACAAAGAGTAATCCAGTTTTCCATTTTGCAAAGCATAAAGGGAAATTTTCCTTGCATTTACAGCGGTTCCTTTTAACGATATTGTCTGATTACCATACCAATAAATTGAAATTCTCTGTGCATTTGGAAAACACTGCGTCAAATTGTCAGCGCGATAATTCCAGTATTTGTACGAGTTATTCTTTGCCTTATATCGCAAATCCAAATAGATCGAATTGATGTCTGTGAAATTTTGCATGCCCTCAAAGTCAACACAATGACCTTCTGTATAGTGCTGCGCAAGCGCCGAATCAAAGTCGATCCCTGTCACCTTGTCTCTTTCCTGATCGGACAAAATTCCATCTTTATTTTTGTCATACTGTGCTACTGCTGTACGTACACAAACATCCGGAAATGTCTTCTCATCAATTTTAACCGATGCCGCATCTGCTGTTCCTCCTGCAAAGCAGGCGATTCCTATCGCTGCTATTGTACTTAAGATTAATTTTTTCCATTGGATCATAATGATCACTCCTTCCTGCTATTATGAAATTTTTTGTTTTCCTTATACCGCAACATAGCAGCATAAGGGATATTGCTTTTTGTCTTTGATACATTTAGTACATCAAATATTAATAACAAAATCAATAGTTTGAACGCAATCTTAAGAATTCTTAAGAATTAAAACATTTTCTACCAATGCGATAATCTCTCCCATTTGTATTTCCTCCTTTTTTTGTTGCCGATATCCTAGCACACTTTTTATAATTGCGACCAAAAAACTTTTGAACGGTCGTTTTTTGCCGGTGAACGGTCAATTATACATTTTATTTGTTGCATATGTTTTATTTTGTATTGTATGTTCTTTGACAGCATATCCTTGTTCGTGGTATTCTATTTTTGTGCTGATAAAGCAACATTTACGATTTAAGAAAGGATTGATAGATTATTATGCAAACGAGAAAAACAATTATTGCGGCTGCTTTAGTTTGGATGGCAGGCTTGCTTGGAATCATTCTTTTTCAAGATGTCTTTGCCAGATCCCTGTTGGGCGCAGTTTTAGGTATACTGATGGTGATCGTCACACTGGCTGCTACCTATTTTATGGTGGACGGTATGCTCATGCTGAAACAACAGAGCGAAGAACAGCAGGATTTACTGCAGCGAGCTTATCAAGATAAATTATTAGAATTAATGAGTCAGGAGATGGAACGTCTGAATGACAAAAAAGGCGAACCTGCCACTATCGACGATGCTTCTTTCGAACAGTACAAAGAATCCATCAACAAAACTACGTTGCAGGCCGCCAAACTTATTGTGAAATATAATAAAAAATCAACAGAAGAGATCCATGATAAGCTGGATCAATTATTGGACGAAACCAAAACTTCTTAATACAAAGATCCAAACGGTCAATGTTACCGCTGACAAAACTGTGGTTGCGACCACAATACTAGAGGCAAGCTCTGCATCGCCATCCATGTTTTTTGCCATGATATAAGACGCCGGTGTGCAGGGCGATGCCAGCATGATAAGAAGTGCGATCAACTTTTGATCGCGAAATCCCATATATATGGCAAGTGGCATAAATACAGCAGCCAGACCGATCAACTTAATAAAGGATGCACCCAAGGTCGGCTTAATCTTTGCAAGTGCCTCTCTGCCACGAAATGTTGCACCGATCGAAATAAGTGCTAACGGCGAGGTCATAACTCCCATATTCGATATTGTCTTTTTAACCATCCCCGGAAATTTAATATTAAAAAATGATGCGATCATCCCAAGCACAATTCCAATGATGATCGGATTTGTCAACACGCCAATACACGCTTTGCGGATGCCCTTTTTGTCTGCGTCACTGCTCGTAAAGGTCAAAATGATGACCGCAAAGATATTGTAAAGAGGGACAGATCCAATGATCATCAATGGTGCCATGCCGGAAGTCCCATATATGTTTTGAATAAAGGCAACACCTAAGATCGCCGCACTGCTGCGATATGATCCCTGCACAAAAGCACCGACCATTGATTTGTCCGGCATTAGCTTTGCCGCCAAAAACCAGATCACAACGATGGAAATCAGCGTTATAATAAAACAAAACCCTATGTACGGTGCATCAAAATTCCGTCGGATGTTAGTATCAGCCAGATCCAAAAAGATCATACAAGGCAGACAGGCTCTGAACACGAATTTATTGGATATGCTTGCAAAGTGCTCATCGATCAAGCCAATCTTGCATAAAAGATTACCGATCACGATCACTGCAAATACCGGAACTGTCGCATTTAAGCTAAATATAAAACTACTCATCGTATTGTCTCCTCTGTTCTTTTTCTAATATAGCAAATCTATTTCCATAGATAATTTCTATAAATCGTATTCACCTATTTTTATTTGCTGCACCAATAACTGTACCACATAATACTTTATAGTGTCAAAAATAGAGAATTGTGCTATACTATAATTTACGCAAGGGACAATGTCGTTTTCTCGCAGGAATTAAATGAAAGAATGGAGAATAGAGATGGCAAAGAAAAGTTTAACCCGCAGAGGGTTAAAAATTATTGTTGTTGGCTGTGGTAAAGTCGGCGAAACGCTCACCGACCAGCTAACCAGAGAAGGGCATGAAGTCACTTTGATTGACAAAGATCCCACTAAAGTCCATGACCTGACAAACATGTATGATGTAATGGGCATTGTTGGAACAGGTGCAAGTTACAGTGTACAGATGGAGGCAGGCATTGAGAGCGCAGACCTGTTGATCGCTGTCACCGAATCTGACGAGCTCAATCTGCTGTGCTGTACTGTTGCAAAACGCGTCGGCGATTGCTCTGCAATTGCCCGTGTAAGAAATCCGGAATACAGTGAAGAAATCCCTTATTTACGTGAGAAACTAGGACTTGCGCTGATCATTAACCCGGAGCAGGCAGCTGCAAATGAGGCAGCGCGATTACTCTACCTGCCTACTGCCTTGGAAGTTCACTCTTTTGCTCATGGTCAGGCCGAGATCGTAAAGTTTAAGCTTGCTGAAAATAATACAATGAATCAGAAATCGATTGCAGACTTGGGTCGTACCGGACTTCTCGACCGTATCGTCATTTGCGGCGTAGAACGCGATGGCGAAATGACGATCCCAGCCGGAGATTTTATCTTTGAAGAGGGAGATATGGTTTCTTTCGTTGCCGCTCAACATGACGCGAAGAATTTTATGCGACGCATTGGACTTCCTACCAATCAGGTGCGTGACACAATGATCGTCGGCGGTGGCAAAGCTGCTTATTATCTGGCAAAATGCTTACTGGATGTCGGTATCGAAGTCAAAATGATCGAGCAAAACCGCGTCCGCTGTGAAGAGTTGGCTGTGATGCTTCCGGATGCGATCATTATTAATGGCGATGGCACAGATACCGAACTTCTCAAGGAAGAAGGCATTGAGCATGTAGAATCCTTTGTCTCTCTGACTGGAATTGATGAAGAAAATGTGCTTCTGACGCTTCATGCCAGAAACGTATCGGATGCCAAAGTAGTTACGAAGATTAACCGCTCCAACTTCAAAACCGTGATCAATGAACTGGATCTGGGAAGTGTTGTGTATCCAAGACATATTACTTCTGAAACGATCATTGCCTACGTGCGCGCAAAACGTGCTTCGCTGAACAGCAACGTAGAAACTGTATACAATTTGTTTGATTCTCGTGCGGAAGCAGTGGAATTTTTGGTGAAAGAAGAATGTGAAGTAACCGGCAAACCTTTAATGGAACTGAAACTCAAGAAGGATCTTTTGGTTTCGTGTATTTTCCGCAATGGCGAAATCATCATGCCATCCGGTAATGACTGCATTATGGTCGGCGATGCCGTATTGATCGTAACTACACACACCGGACTGGGCGATCTGCAGGATATTCTGGCATAAACGGCAAGATATACTGTGCCTGCGGCAATGTGCTGAAGCCCCAGAAAGGCTGGCTGGCATAGAAAGGAATGTAGATTTGATATGAATTATTCGGCTGTAAAATATATTTTATCGTATGTATTGATGATTGAAGGTGCATTGCTCCTTTTTCCATTTATTGTTGGTGTCCTATATATGGAACAGAAAAGTGTATGGTATCTGCTGGTCGCAGTTATCTGCATTGTTCTGGGTGTGTTGGGAACACGTCATAAACCCAAAAATGCGATGTTTTATTTTAAGGAAGGCTGTCTGGCAACAGCCGCCAGTTGGATCACACTCAGTATTTTCGGTTCTCTCCCATTAATATTGACTGGTGAATATCCAAGTTACGTGGATGCACTGTTCGAAATCGTGTCCGGTTTTACGACCACAGGAGCGACGGTGTTGAGTGATGTGGAATGTCTGTGCCATGCAACACTTTTTTGGCGCGCATTTACACATTGGATCGGTGGTATGGGTGTACTCGTCTTTTTGCTGATGATCATTCCTATGAGTGGCGGCTCCAATATGAATCTGATGCGTGCGGAGAGCCCGGGGCCTTCCGTTGGCAAGCTGGTGCCGCATCTTAAATCCACGGCACAAATTTTGTATGTGATCTATTTTGGCATGACTGTCGTTCAGGTAATCCTGCTGTTGCTCGGCGGCATGTCTTTATTTGAAGCGATCACGACCTCATTTAGCGTTGCCGGTACTGGTGGATTTGGTATTAAAAATGATAGCATTGCAAGTTATTCTCCATATCTGCAATGGGTGATCACAATATTTATGCTGCTATTTGGTGTGAATTTTAATGCCTATTATCTGTTACTGCTTCGCAAATGGAAAAATGCTCTGAAAATGGAGGAAGTTCGTTATTATTTTCTGATCATTGCAGTAGCGATCGGTATTATCTTTTGCAATATTTTACAGATGGTTGGAAATGCAGCAGATGCATTGCGCCAGGCTTCTTTCCAGGTCGCTTCCATTATTACAACAACCGGCTATTCCACCGTTGACTTTAACTTATGGCCGCAATCTTCACGCACGATCATGGTGCTTTTGATGTTTATCGGTGCATGTGCAGGAAGTACCGGCGGCGGTATGAAAGTATCGCGTATCGTGATCTTATTTAAGACAGTTGGTAAGGAATTGCACTCCTATATCCATCCAAAAAGTATTCAGAAGGTTAAATTTGAAAAGAAACCGGTGGAACACGAAGTGCTGCGTGCAACGAATGTATATTTTATCACATATATAATCGTATTTGCCGTTTCAACCTTCCTGATCTCCTTTGAGGAAAAGGACTTGGTGACAACATTTACTTCTGTTGCAACAACACTCAACAATGTTGGCCCCGGATTGGAAAAAGTCGGCCCGATAGAAAATTTTGGAGCATTTACTCCTTTCAGCAAATGTGTCTTTATGTTTGATATGATCGCAGGCAGACTGGAGCTATTCCCACTGTTGATCCTATTTCATCCTGCGTTGTGGAAAGATACTCTATTTCATCGTTCCAAAGACAAAAAATCCAGCCGACGGGTAACCGCTCCCGCTAAGGCGGCTAAGAAAAAAGCAAATAAATAAGCGAATGGCATACAAAAGCAAAACCGGCTTGCACCGTTGCGGTGCAAGCCTTTTTACTGACATCGTTATCTAATAGGATTCCCATTGTCATTACAGTCCACTTCTGCTGTCATAACATAACCTATATCTACAGCATTGCATCTGCCAATGCTTCCAAATTCGGAATATCACTCTCTTTCAGTGTTGACTTGATCGTAACGACCGGATCTACGATCGTAATATTCTTCATCGGCTCTAAAATTGCTTTCATCGTGCGTGCCGCAGTTGGTCCCCAAGAACCATTCTCTACGATTCCAACTTTGCGATTCTGATATGCCTTGCTCTGCAAATGATGCAGGAAGTCCTGCATGCAAGGAAATACGCCGCCATCGTAACTTGCTGCTGCCACGATCATTCTGTCATAACGGAATGCGTCCTCTATTACTTCTGCCATATCTTCTCGCGCAAGATCACTGACAACGACTTTTTCTGCACCCTTGCTGCGGAGGATTTCTGCAAGTTTCTCTGCTGCTTTACCGGTATTGCCATGAATAGACGCATATGCGATCAGGATACCTTTGCTTTCCGGCTCATAACTGCTCCAAGTATTGTAAAGATCCAAATAATATCCGAGATTTTCTGTCAAGATCGGTCCATGTAGCGGGCAGATTGTTGCAATATCAAGTCCGGCCGCTTTCTTTAACAAAGTCTGCACCGGTATTCCATATTTACCAACAATATTAAAGTAATATCTGCGTGCCTCACACGCCCAGTCCTCATTTTCAGTAAGAGACAGTGCACCAAATTTACCAAAACCATCTGCGGAGAACAGAATTTTTTCGCTGCTCTCATAAGTAATCATAACTTCCGGCCAGTGTACCATCGGTGCCATTACAAATGTCAATGTATGTGATCCCAAAGAAAGTGTATCACCTTCTTTAACTGTCAAAGTATGTCCCTCTAACGGCAGGTCAAAAAACTGTGGAAGCATCTGGAACGTTTTCGCATTTCCAACTAAAGTTACCTCCGGGTATAATTCTACCAAACGCGCAATGCTTCCGGCATGATCCGGCTCCAAATGCTGTATGATCAAATAGTCTACGGCACGACCGTCTAACGCTGCAGTCAAGTTCTTCTCCCACTGCTCCATGCCTCGCTTGTCCACTGTATCCATCAATGCAACCTTGTCATCCAAAATGACATAGGAATTATAAGAAACTCCTTCCGGTACTACATACTGACTCTCGAATAGATCGATCGTTGTATCGTCCACTCCAATGTATTTTACAGAATCTGAAAACTTAACACTCATATGTATCCTCCATTCTTGCCACAACGGGCTTATATTTTTTCTGCCTCTATTATACACATCCTATGTGTAAAATGCTACTAAAAAATAATATGGAATTACCATGTATTTCCATTTGACATCGTCATAAATTTGCTAACCGGTGGCACACTATAAATGTAACCGGTTGATCATTATGGGTTACTCTGAAACGTTTTGCGGTGCCCATAAACACCTTACAGAAATGGAGATTATTATGTCAAAAAAACAAACAAATCAGTCACCAAATTATGAGAACTGCTCTGACAGCACACAGAATTGCGGAAGCAACAATTCCTCTAACAAATCTTCTGCAAAGTCAAGCAACAAGAGCTCTAACAAATCTTCTAACAGCTCTTCCAACAAATCTTCCAACAAGGCTTCCGATCGTTCTTCTAATACGTCAAACGATTGTATGTACTAGAGTGGGGATCTGTTCTACACAACATCAATTGTGCAGTGATCGCATTCTCGCAGATCATGTTTTCATTATAGGAAGCGAGAAGTTTTCTATAACGAAAAGCAGCAGTCAGGTTTCATGCAAACAACATGAAGCCTATCTGCTGTTTCTTTTTTGTCTATCGGTGTGCTCTGAATTTACAGATTGGATTGCCTAGAGCATAAAATTTCTGCTCATATTCCGTCATAATATTATCTGCTGCCGGTCCATTTTCATGTAAATGATAGGATACATAATCGGCATGCCAGCCCACTTCCTGAAGCTGCTCGAGTGAGAAATCAAATAATGGGCGATTGTCTGTCTTAAATTCAACGACACCATCCCGCTGCAGGATCTGATCGTATCTTGACAAAAATGTAGTCGAGGTCAAACGACGCTTTGCATGACGATCCTTTGGCCATGGATCTGAAAAATTGAGATATATCCTGCCAACCTCGCCCGGCTCAAAATAATCGGTAATTTCTTCCGCATCCATTCTCATAAAAAGCAGATTATCTAATGCAAGCTCCTCTCTTTTGTCAATGGCGCGAATCAATACACTGGAATATTTTTCAATACCTATATAATTAATGTTCGGATTCTGCTGTGCCAACGTCGTAATAAACTGACCCTTTCCCATGCCAATCTCTATGTGTATCGGATGGTCATTATGAAAATACTCACGATTCCAACGTCCCTTGAAATCAGCTCCATCCGTACCATCCGTCTGTATCGTATACGGATCCGCCAAAATTCTTTCGTCAGCTCCTTTTATATTTCGTAATCTCATACTTCCTCCATTTGCTCGATAATTGTAATTCCCTGCGCCATCCTGCGGAGCATCTGTTCTCCAACGTTGGACCGCTTGATCTGCTCCGGACTGTGTGCATCTATTCCAATAATTGCTTTATTTTGCACTTTGCTCGCAATATCCAAGAAGCGTTTGCTCGGATAATGTCTGCCATCAACAGCACCAAGCATATTTAACTCGATCGGGCGGTCATGTTCTTTTAAATACTGACAAAGTCTTGTCATGTGCCGCTCATAAATCGCTGCATCTCCAACATAATTAATGAGATCCGGGTGAGCCAAATACAGATATCTGCCGGACTCGAGCCCTGCAATAACGGTATCCACATAGTTCTGTAACGTTGTTTCATCCGTTGTCGGCGCACCGGTATAAACTCCGTCGCATTCCTGCTTCAGAAAATGCTGACCCAATATCATATAGTCGATCGGATATGGTGCAAGTAATTCATCCTGCGCTTCGATCAGATCCGGCATATGTTCCGTTTCAAAGCCGATCAAAATTCGAATATCATTGCGATATTCTGTTCGCAGTCTCTGCATAGAATCCACATATTCTTCAACCTGATCCGCTCTCATACGGATTCCGGACACAAAATCATCTTTATAGACCCATGGGCAATGGTCTGAAAAGCCCAGCACCTGTATCCCTGCTGCAATGGCAGCCTCAACATACTCGCGGTCTTCACCTACTGCATGCTGACAGCGTTTGGTGTGCGTATGATAATTTGCATACATGGTCTCATTTCCTTCTTTCCGTAAAAAAGCAAAGCCAGCGCTTTGCTTTAGTAATTATTTCCTATTCCGTAAAAAAGCAAAGCCAGCGCTTTGCTTTAGCAATTTCCTATTCCGTAAAAAAGCAGCTGACGGGAGTCGAACCCGCCCCCTTAGCTTGGGAAGCTAATGTACTACCGATATACTACAGCTGCATATTTGCAAGTGATCTGCTACTTGTTGGCTCTTAACAGGCCATCCCGGCAGATAACAATGTATGTCTGCATACTTGCTATCTGCTTTTGACCCTTGTTTCTTATATATTAAATCAGATTTTACTCAAAAAGTAAAGATTTCTTTAGCAAATCTCTGCACCCGCCGGCATCGTCTTCTCTGGTGCCATCAGTGCCAGATTACCTTCTGCATCTTCTGCACAAAGTAACATTCCTTCAGAAAGAACACCGGCTAACTTAGCTGGTTTCAGATTCACCAAAACCATCACTTTCTTGCCGACCATTTCCTCTGCGGAATAATGCTGCTTGATTCCGGATACGATCTGCTTTACTTCGCTGCCGATCTTAACCTGTGAACAAAGAAGCTTTTTGGACTTTTTCACTTCCTCGCAGGCAATGATCTCTCCTACCTGGAACTGCATCTTCATAAAGTCATCAAATGTAATCTCCTCTTTTGGCTCAATATCAATGACTTCCTCTTCGGTCTCGCCACTCTCTGCCTTAGCTTCTGCGATCTGTTTCTGCTTGATCTCCTCTGCTTTGGCAAGCACTTCCTTTGGATCCAGTCGCATAAAGAGGATCTCCGGTTTTTCTACAACGTGTCCACCTGACTGGTACAGCCCGAACTGATCCATCTGATCATAAGCGCGTTTTTGTGCGCCAAGCTGAGCTAATATCTTATCCGTTGTATTCGGCATAAATGCCTCTAACAGGCTGGCGCCGATCGTGATCGCCTCAACCAGATTATATAATACTGTTGATAAACGATCTTTCTTTGCTTCATCTTTACCTAAAACCCAAGGCTCTGTCTCATCAATATATTTATTGCAGCGTTTGAACAGAGCAAATACTTCTGTAATCGCATCCGCTACACGAAGTTGGTCCATTTTGGCTGTTACTTTGGCTGGTGTTGCCAGAACAAACTGCTTGAGGTTATCGTCTACTTCCTCAGATACGCCCTTGTCTGCCACAACACCGCTCAAGTATTTATTTGTCATCGAGATCGTACGATTTACCAAATTACCAAGTACGTTCGCAAGATCGGAGTTCATACGCTCTACCATCAGATCCCAACTGATCACACCATCGTTCTCGAATGGCATCTCATGCAATACGAAATAACGCACAGCGTCAACACCGAAAATATCAACAAGATCATCTGCATAGATCACATTACCCTTGGATTTACTCATCTTGCCGTCGCCCTGAAGCAGCCATGGATGACCAAATACCTGCTTCGGAAGTGGAAGATCAAGTGCCATCAGCATGATCGGCCAATAAATCGTATGGAAACGCAATATGTCTTTACCGATCAGATGCAGATCTGCCGGCCAAAACTTCTTATAAAGATCCTCGCCATTTTCCAAAGTGTCATTACCATCTAAGTCAAATCCAAGACCGGTAATATAGTTGCTTAATGCATCAATCCATACATATACAACATGATCCGGATCAAAATCTACCGGAATTCCCCATTTGAAAGAAGTGCGGGATACACAGAGATCCTGCAGTCCCGGAAGCAAGAAGTTGTTCATCATCTCGTTCTTGCGGGACTCTGGCTGAATAAACTCAGGATGCGTATTGATATGCTCGATCAAACGGTCTGCATATTTGCTGAGCTTTAGGAAGTATGCCTCTTCTTTCGCCGGCTGACATTCTCTGCCGCAGTCCGGGCATTTACCATCAACAAGCTGGGATGATGTAAAGAAAGACTCACATGGTGTACAATACATTCCTTCGTAGAATCCTTTATAAATATCTCCCTGCTCGTATAATTTCTTGAATATTTTCTGTACCTGTTTCTCATGATAATCATCCGTTGTACGAATAAATTTATCATACGATGTATTCATCAGATCCCAGATTGTCTTGATCTGTCCGGATACGTCATCAACAAACTGCTTTGGCGTTACTCCTGCCTCTTCCGCTTTCAGTTCGATCTTCTGACCATGCTCATCCGTACCGGTCTGGAAACGAACATCATATCCTTCTAATCTTTTATAACGCACAATACTGTCTGCGAGCACTGCCTCATACGTATTACCGATATGTGGTTTGCCGGACGTATATGCGATCGCGGTCGTCAAATAAAATGTCTTCTTGTCTGCCATTTCGTTCCCTCTTTCTGCAAAAAACGTCTTTAAGGCTCGGTGTCCCAAACCTTAAAGACGATTTACTCGTTTTATTGCTTCTTTGTGTTCCTAGCCTTTTACTAGTTTAGTTTATCCCATATGGTCTGTCAAGATACCTCATTGACAAATTCCTATGCTCAAAATTAACGATGCATCGAGAAGGTGTCCATCGGATAATGTTCGAGATTCTCGTGTACTCCACGCTCATCTGCCTCACCCAATAATGCATTACGATCTTTCATCGCTGCCTTCTCGGTACGGTGCTGGCTAGGGCCGCCAACACAACCGCCTTCACAGACCATACCTTCAATAAAGTCTTCCGGCAAACGGCCAAGTTTTAACAATGTCAATGCTGTCTTACATTCAGCTGCACCATTACAGGTACGAACTTTGAGATCGGCATCTCCCTGTGTCTCTTCCAAACATTGGATCACTGCCGCAGTAACACCGCCTGCATTAGCAAATTTCTTACCATAAATACTTGCTTCCTGTGAATCATTCTCCGCCGGCTCAAACTTCACATTCCTAGCTTTCATAATAGAACTGAGTTCGCCGTATGTTAATACATAATCTGCATTGCCCTCAATGCTCTTATCCTGACATTCTGATTTCTTAGCAACACATGGTCCGATAAATACAGTTACCGCTTCCGGCTCTTTCGCCTTGATCATTCTGGACACTGCACACATTGGTGATACTGTCGTAGATACACAATCCCATACCTCTGGGAAATGTTTCTTGACCATATTTACAAATGCCGGACAGCAGGAGGTTGTCTTCTTCTTGCCATCTTTGGCTGCTTCTGCCCACTCTTCTGCCTCTGCAGCTGCTGTCATGTCTCCACCAAGACCAACTTCGATCATATCCTTAAATCCAATCTTCTTTAAGGCTTCTCGGATACTGGTCATGGAAATATCTTTACCAAACTGTCCCTCTGTTGCCGGAGCTACCATAGCATATACCGGCTTACCAGCCAACATATCATTAATAATGTCTACAACAAAAGTCTTGGATCCAATTGCACCGAATGGACAGCTGTGAATACAATGTCCACACTGAATACATTTCTCCTCATCAATCACACAAATGCCATTCTCATCGAAAGACATTGCATCTACCGGACACGCTCTCTTACATGGACGCATCAGATCAGCAATGGCGTTATATGGACATGCCTTAGAACAAAGTCCACATTCTTTACACTGACTAGGATCGATGTAAGCACGGTCTTTTCCCATAGAGATTGCACCAAAGCGGCACGCCTGCTGACAGGATCTCTTCATACACTTACGACAGTTATCTGTTACTACATAACGTGCAATGGAACACTCCTCACAAGCAGAAGAAATAACCTGAATCATGCTGTCACTCTGCTTATCACTCGGGCATTTACCCTCTGCCAAACGCACACGCTGGCGGATAATCTCCCTCTCTTTATAAATACAGCAACGAAATCTTGCTTTTGGTCCCGGAATCATCTGGAATGGAAGAAGCTCCTTCCCCTCCTCAAGTTTCTTGTCATACGCTAACTTGGCTACCTCTTGTAAAACCTTGTGTTTAATATTTAACACTGTTACGTCATCTGAAAGCATATTGTACTCCTTTCCATTTGGTTCATCTTAATAATTTTTCTCAATACAGTTTTTCGACATTATAACATATCCCTTGTGGAAAATCTACACAATACGTTTGCATTTTCATACCAAAACACGGCGATTATGACAATTTCTCTTCTGAAAAGCTCACCCTGTCGCGAAAATAGTCTATTGTTGTTCGGGTTGAAATTCTGTCATATGCGTGCGGTATTTCTTGGGTGCCATATTTGTCTGCAATGAATCATTGCGACGCTCATGAATACAAATGCTGTCAAAAAATGTCTTCCATAATATGACATATTCTTCTTTTTGCTCCAAAAGCACATCTAACTGTGCGCATTCCTGTACTGTCAACGCTCGAATATACCAAGGCTGCTCGGGGACATGGATCATCACCTCACAGTGTCCCTTGTCATAGATCATAAAACGCTCCGGATTGAGGCGATCTGCAAAATGCGAAGCGATCATCGTCAATATACGGTGATCCGGCTCGATCACCGCCAAAAGTACCGATGGCTCTACAGAGACTTCCTGGAAACGCAATATTTCCCGAAACCATGCCGCCTCATTGCGGACACGCCTCTGCAGCGCAAAGATTGCTTTGACACACGGTATCTGCATCGCATCCGTTACCCTTCTGCCAATGGTAAAACCATATGTAACAAACTGATACACCAGATTGGCCTTCTCCGGATCATTCGACGCCAGCGCATACATAACATACTCATATGCATTTCTGCTAATGCCGCTTTGCACCTTATCTAAGACAATGCGAGCATGCTCCGGATCCGTTACTACCGTAATATATTCCGCAAATAGGACAAAGGACTCTGTCTCGCCTTCCCTTATCGGTGCGATCCGAATATACTTATGCCCATATCCGGAAATGCCCGCCTCGTATACCGCTGTCAATATCCCGTCCTGTGTATCTTCACACTGATAGATCCGAAGCGGTCTGTTCTCCTCTTCCTGCCTCATACCAATCCTCCGTTTGGAAAATCATCAAACAACGACAACTGCCGATACGTTACCCTCTCACCAAATCCCCGCATCACATCTGTATTATCTGCCAAAAGACTGCGTGTGATATAGTCCTCCTCCACTTTGAGAAAATCCTGAAACATACGCCCATGGCACGTAATAAAATAAATAGCCCGTTTAAGAACGACTCCCATCGCCTTGAGCGAATCAAAATCCACTCTGCCGGTACGCCTTGCGCGGATAATACGGCCTGCTGACTTCACGCCGATCCCCGGCACGCGAAGCAGCGTATCATAATCTGCACTTTCTATCTCTACCGGAAATAACTCCAAATGTCCCAACGCCCAATCACATTTAGGATCTAAATACGTATTAAAATTAGGGCGGCTGGGTGATAATAGCTCATTCGCCTCAAATCCATAATAGCGCAGCAAAAAATCTGCTTGATATAAGCGGTGTTCCCGCCGCAGCGGTGGCTGACTATCCAGTGCCGGAAGAGTACTATCCTTATTGACATTGATAAACGCAGAATAAAACACCCGCTTCAGGTCAAAACGCCGGTATAACGCTTCTGATACCGCCATGATCTCATAGTCTGTCTCCCCGGAGGCACCAATGATCATCTGTGTACTCTGTCCGGCCGGGACAAATCCCCTCTTCGTATCGCAGGAATTCCACAACTGCAACCCAGATGTGGTTTTCCCCTGCCGCATAAGGTCTGTCCCTGTGATCACGCTGTCCCCGCTTCCGGAATGAGAAATCTTATATCCACCATTGTCTGCATTTGTACCGGGAACGCCCTTAACTCCCCGTGAGACTGTATGTGCACCGGAAGCACTCGCAACTCCCCGTGAGATTGCATGTGTACCAAAAGCATCCTTAGCTCCCCGCATGACGAGACGTTTCTGCTTCCGCTCCTGCGTAAAATGATATGCGCCGTAATTGCCCCCTTTCATGCCGAGATACTCGCGACTTTCTGCCATTCCATTTTGAATCTGGCGCATCGGTGTCAAGATCGTCTTTCGCGTCTTATTGGGCGCAAGACGTTTTAATCCTTCTTCCGTCGGCAGCTCCAAATTAATACTCATACGATCCGCATACCAACCTGCCATCTCAATAAGCGCAGGATCCGCCCCCGGAATTGCCTTACAATGAATATATCCGTTAAACCGATGTATGATCCGAAGGTCACGTAATGCCTTGCATATCTGTTCCATCGTTTCATTGGGTGAATGCAGTATCCCGGAGCTCAAAAAAAGCCCCTCGATATAATTACGTCGATAAAACTCCATTGTCAAAGTACATATTTCTTCTGGGGTAAAGCTCGCTCTTGGCACATCATTTGAGCATCGATTCACACAATATTTACAGTCGAATACGCACTCATTGGTATACAATATTTTAAGCAGAGAGATACATCTGCCATCTCCGGAAAATGTATGGCAAATACCTGCCGCCTCTGTATTTCCAATGCTCCCGGCTTCTGCCTTTCTGGCAACACCACTGGAAGTACATGCAACATCATACTTCGCTGCATCTGATAATATCGCAAGCTTCTGCTGTAATGTTGCATTCTCCTGTAATATCATAGCAAACCACAATCCTTTCCCATCACGCAATCGCAACCGCAATCGAACATTTGTTCGTATTATATCACCCGGTCCTTATCCTGTCAACAAACATTGCCCTGCCAATTGTTTCCTGTTATAATGGGCTTGTCATTTTTTTACCACATTTGTCGAATACACTGGTACAACGACGATGGCAGTAAAAACATATGAACGAAGTAGTCCATGGCATTATTTACTATGCTGGGACTTATTCATAGAAAGGAATAAATATTAAGGATGAGAAAAAAATTATTATGTGCCTTACTGGCAGTATCTATGGTAGCATCATCTGGAACAATGCTACCGAACACACAGGCAGTCACCGCAAGTGCAGCATCCACTTCGGTCAGTCCTTTTACCGGCAAAACCTATACACACTCTGATGTATTCCATGGAAAAAACGTCTATCATGGCATCGATGTATCCTATCATAATGGAGCAATTGATTGGGCGAAAGCCGCTGCAGATGGTGTGGAATACGCCTTTATCCGGGTTGGCTACCGCGGCTGGGGATCCGGCACAGTTGTAGAAGATCCTCGTTTTAAAACATATATCAAAGATGCACTGGATGCCGGAGTCCATGTCGGATTATATTTCTTCACCGAAGCCCGCACGACCAAAGAGGCTATCGAAGAAGCTAACTTCTGCCTGAAAATGGCAGCAAACTATGACATAGAACTTCCAATCGCTTTTGATTATGAATACCAATACTCCGATGGATCGCTTGTCAGTCCAAAGGCAGGGATCAGTAAAGCACAGGCAACGGCAAACTGTGAAGCTTTCTGCGACACGATCTCGGCAGGCGGATACACACCGATGATCTATGCCAATTCGAGCGACTTAAAGACACTGATCAACGGCGCCAGTCTTCAGCAAAAATACATGATCTGGCTCGCCAACTATACGACGAAAACATCTTATACCGGCGAATACGATATTTGGCAATACAGCAGTACCGGCAAGATCAATGGATTTACGACAAATGTAGACTGTAATTTCTGGTATTCTGATACCGATATTGCAAAGATAAATTTCAACAGCGGTGAGCTCAAAGATGCAGCCATCGCAAAAATCCCGACGCAGATCTATACCGGCAAAGAGATCAAGCCTGCGCTAACCGTTACACTAAACCGCCGCGGATTAAAAGCCGGACGCGATTATACCGTCACGTACAGCAACAATAAAAAACCGGGCAGGGCAACCGTCACGATCACAGGCAAAGGCAACTTCACCGGAACACGCACAACATCTTTTACGATCAAACCAAAAGCAGTTTCCGGTATAACTGCTAAATCCGGCTCCAAAAAGATCACGCTGACTTGGAAGGGTGCGACCGGTGGCGATGGATATGAAATATATCGTTCCAGCGAATACAACGGTACTTATAAGAAAGTGAAAACGATCACAAAAGCGACAACCAAAAAATGGATCAACAAAAAGTTAGCAAAAAACCGCGAATATTTCTATAAAATACGCGCCTATCGCAAAGTTAACGGCAAAGAGTACTTTGGTGCATACTTGAAAGTTTCCGCAGGAACAACCCCGGGCGGCAAAGGTTTTCAGACTAAAACCGCTATGAAGCTCCTCAAGAAACCGTCGGCAAAATCCGCCAAACGTGCGACGATCCCGGCAGGTGCAACTGTTCACTACATTGGTAAAACGGTATTGAAGCATAAAGCTAAATTTTACCATGTACAGTTCCATAAAGGCAGCAAGACCTTTGATGGATACCTGACCTCGATCAAAGGGTTAAAGTTACGCAAGACTTTGATCACCGCCAAGAGATCTCCGCTCAAACAGAGTGCCTCTGCCTCTGCGAAGACCCTGGCAACACTGCCAAAGAATATGCCGGTGATCGTATTGAAAACCAAGAAGTCCGGCAAGCATACATGGTATATGACAGTCTATCTCAAAGGCAAAAAATTACATACCGGATATGTAAATGCAACACAATTTTAATTCTAGGATTAAGGCTAAAACAAAAATGCTGCGGATTATACTTCCGCAGCATTTTCTTTTATTTTATCACTGATGATCTGACGAACTTTCTCGCCGATCTTTTTCTTTTCGGCACGTTCCATACTATCCATGTAGATCGGTTCACAATATTCGATTATAACATGTGTGCGGTGAATCCAAGGCATATGCTGCTCCAACACAGCATCCATATTATTCATGGCAACCGGCACGATCGGCGATTTGGACTTCTCAGCAAGCTTAAAGCTCGCCTCATGAAATGGAAGCAGCTCATCACTGCTATTACGCGTTCCCTCTGGAGCAATAAAAATGTTGGTTCCCTCTTTCATTAACTCGATACCGGTTAAGATCACTTTCATTCCCTGACGAATATCATCGCGATCCAAGAACAGACAATTTAAGTATTTCATCCACCAGGAGATCATTGGCACCTTTTCAATCTCTTTTTTTGATACAAATGCAGACGGAATTGGCGCAGTCGCATATCCTACCACAATATCAAAGAAGCTGCGGTGATTAAACACATACAACGCCGCCTTATCATGGATCTGGTTCTCTTTACCTTTGACTGTCACCTTAACACCGGACAAGAACAAAATACATCGAAATCCTCCTGCTACAAATCTTTGTGACATTCTCACCTTTTTCTTTGGATCCATCTTACCCAAGATAAATCCGATCAGATACATCGGCAAGCTGACGATCGTATACAAAAGTAAAAACAATACTACGATAATAGTACGCATAACATCCTCCTATCCTAATTACTCATTCATTTCATCTCCAGATGGCACTTTGGTCTCCTCTGGAGCCTTCGTTGGTTCTTTTGTTGGCGCCTTCGTTGGCACCGGTGCTTTCGTTGCAGCCGGTGTTTTGACCGGTGCTTTCGTAACTGTTGGTTTCTTAGTCTTCTTTGGCTTCGGCGCATGTGTCCGCTTTGGAGCTTTCGTTTTCTTAGGCTTAGCCGACTTAGTCGGTGCAGACGACTTGGACGGTTTCGGTGTTTTCTTCGGTTTATACGAAGGATTTGGTGTCGGTGCAGAAGTCATCTGTGGCTCCTTTGGTGCTCCAGTATCCGTATCCTTAACCTGATCTTCCGGTTTCACCTTCTTATCTACAGTTGTCGTCTGATAATACTCCTCCAACGTTAATTTCTTCTTATACAAGCGCTTTGCCAAATTCTTGCCAACATAACGAATATGCCATGGCTCATAAGAATACCCTGTAATATCTTCTTTCTCCTTTGGGTATCGGATCGTAAATCCATATTTATAGCAGTTACTTGCCAGCCATTTCCCCTCGATCGTCTTTCCAAAGGACTGCTCCAACGCACAGCCGATCGAGTCTGCAGAGACATCTATCGTAAGACCGGTCTGATGTTCACTACTGCCCGGAAAAGCGGATACCTGATTCGCTTTCTTCTTCCCTTTTGTACTGACATTTCGATTGTAAATTTCTTTTTGGCGGCTGTAAGAACGATATGCCGATACTCCTTTTAATGAAATATTCTGCTCTTTTGCCCCCGCAAAAAGCTTCTCAAGCGCTGCCGCTGCATCTTTTCTCATATAGCTTTTCTCATACGTCCCATAAAAGCTAAACGGCACATCCGGCACTACCAGATCTTCCGGAATATATTCCTCCGGCAATAAATACTCTCGATTAACAAGCACAGTAATGCTCTCTGGATCCGTATCCACCTGAATCAGTGGTGCTTTCGTTGCTCCCGGTTCACTCGAACTTTTCACGTCTTTGTCCTCCGGATGATCATTATCCTTATAATAATATTCATATCCGGATGTCTTGGTGCCTTTATGATCGGATGTGTCTTTGCCTGCAAATAATTTTTTTCCACACAAAACACCGGCAATTGTCAAAAAGACAACTGCCCCTGTTACTATCATTCTTTTTTTCCTCATCGTATCCCCACATTCTAATCTGTATTCTTCTGAACTTCCCACACACTTCGTATAGAAAGCTTCTACCATAAAATCATAGCATAGTCGTGTAAAATTTCTATGACAAATATATTACATTTGCTTAAACAATCAGCATCGTCTATACTGATAGAAACGGTTGCATTCTTTGCATGCAGCAGAAACAGTATACAGTATCAGGCTTGTTCATGCAAGCATCATTACAAACAAGGAGGTTTGATATGGATAAAATAACGGTAAAAGCACCCGCCAAAATAAATTTGACTCTGGATGTCCTCGGGCGTCGTGAAAACGGCTATCACGACCTGCGCATGATCATGCAGACGATCGACCTGTGTGACGAAGTCACGATCGAACAGATAACTGCTGAAGAAATTACCCTTTCCATGAATAAGGAGCTCCCTGATGGCTGCCCTATGCAGAAAAATCTTGTGTACCGCGCAGCAATTCTTATGAAGGAACGCTATGCTCTGCCGGATGGCATGAATATCATTTTGACCAAAAATATCCCTGCGGCAGCAGGCTTGGCAGGCGGCAGCAGTGATTGCGCAGCCACTCTCTTGGGAATTAACGAACTATATAAACTGGGCTTGTCCCTCGATGAACTATGCGACATTGGTGTTACGCTTGGTGCAGATGTGCCTTTCTGCATCCGCAAAGGAACAATGTTGTCGGAGGGCATTGGCGAAATACTGACTCCGCTGACTCCACTTCCACCAATGTGGACATTACTGATCAAACCAAATATTTCCGTTAGCACCGCTTATGTTTATGGCAATCTTGATCTGCAAAAACAACTGGATCACCCGGATACGGATGCGGTTTTAGATGCGATCGCACACTGCGATGGAGCCAAAGTCGCACACTTGCTCAGTAATGTATTGGAGACGGTGACGATTCCGAAATATCCTGTCTTAGCAGAGCTGAAACAATTTCTGTTGGAAAACGGCGCTGTTGGTGCGTTGATGAGCGGCAGCGGTCCGACTACTTATGGATTATTCCAAGACGAAATTGCGGCACGCATGGCTCTGTCTGCTGCAACACAAAAGTACACCAATTATGATGTCATTTTGTGCCAGACGAAAAATGTACCGGCGCTATAAAGTTCTATTCTAATATGCCGATATATAATATGAGAGAAGAAATGCTCGTGTTATACGAAAACAGTCCGTGTGCCACGGATGGCAGCGGTTGATAAGCAAAGAAAAAGGAGGTTCAATTATGGATTTAACAGCAACAAGTGGTGTTCCAGGTACATATACTGCTGAAGCAGCAATGGTGAACAGCCAGGCAGCAGCCAAGCCGGATACCACAAATTCTTCATCTGCAGCGAAGAAAGAGGATTCTTCTGTAGTATATGAGAAGTCAACAACCACAAAGAAAGATTCTGCCAATCAGATCTACAACCGCGATAATATTATCGCAAAGTTAAAGAAAGATCAGGAGTCTCGTATGACTTCTATGCAGAATCTTGTACAGAAGCTTTTGAATAAACAGGGCAGTGTATTTGATCTTGCCAATGGAACAAATTTGGCAGCTATATTCCGCGAGGCTGCTGCAAATGCAGATCCTGATACGATCAAAGCCGCACAAGAAGCAATCTCTGACGATGGTTACTGGGGCATAAAACAAACTTCTGACCGCATGGTAAGTATGGCAATTGCTTTAACCGGTGGCGATACTGATAAAGCAGACGAAATGATCTCTGCTATTGAAAAGGGATTTAAGCAGGCGACGAAATCCTGGGGAGAAGATCTTCCTGATATTTGTCAGAAAACATTAGAAGAGACAAAGAAGAAGATGAATGATTGGAAAAACGGCGTAACGACTGCCGCTGATTACTCTGATTATTTATCATGATCTATACGATTATGACGTGTTCCCATTAACAATTCGTGGGACAATTATTCATAATGATGTTGTCAATACAATATAATTGACAACGATTCCTTTCTTTTGTAAAGGGCGGGGCACTTTGGATATATGTCAAGGTGCCCCGCTTTTTTTGATAGGAAATTGCTGTTGTGTAGCGTGACATCGCCAAGAATTGCTTTAGCAATTCTTGGCGAAGCAAAGCGCTGGCTTTGCTTTTTTACCCAAGCCGGATCACTTCCTCATCGCCAAGAAGATAGACCATTGTACCCGGTCTGGCAAGCGTATAGCTGTCCGTCCGCAAGATCTTGCCATTTGACATCTTGATCGGCTGACTTGTATAGGCGATCACACGATACTGTCCGATCAGGGAATCATATCGTACGCCGCAATGCCGACGACTAATACCGGAATGTGTGACCACAATGTCACATAATTCTAAACTATTGCCAAGAATAACCTCGGCATCCGGCTGCATAACGAAATCCTGTCCGGATAACTGTCCCCGTACTCCTTGAATGTGTCCACTGCCATCATACTGCATCGGAAAACATTCTAATTCGGGAGCAAGCTCTTTTTCTGCTGCTTTCTCCGGTCTTTCCGCTTCTCTGACCGCCTGTGGCATCGGAGTCATTGGAAATACCTCCCAATTCTGAACTTCTTTCGGCTCATATTCTCCGTGATGTACTTCCTCGATCTCGACAAGCTCTCGTTCCGGCCGACACACTGTAAAATAAGCGAAGCTCAACAGTATCAGCAAGCCCCCCAACAATATCTGTATAAAATATCCGCTGTCCGCAAATCCCCACAACACCGCACGAATGGAGTATTCTCCCACACCCGGGATTGCAAGAACGCCCTCGGACACCATTTCATAAGACTGCACCGCCGACTGCATCTGCTCCCACAAAAGTTCCGGGATCACAGTCAGCCACGCCACACCAATCCCGATCGTCACTGCACCATCCAAAAAGATCAGTGTCCGCGGGGTTTTTCGTCGCAAAAGCATATACGAGCAAACTACCAGCCCCATCAACGCCGGTGCAAACAGCATCGCTCCCATAATTTGCAGCACCATCTGAATATCACTGGTGCGCAGAGAGTATCCCTCTCGTACCTGAATCCCCTCAAACGCCAGATCCGCCCCGCTGCTCAAACACCATCCCGCCAGATGCAGTCCATCAATGCTGTCCTGTCTGCCATGTAATGCTTCATCTGCTTTTTGTTGATATTCCTTGGCTTTGGCTTCCCGCATAGACGTACCACGTTCGTAGTTGTCCGTAATCTCATATGCTCCGGCTTCCCTGGCTTTACCGGCAGCGATCTGCTCTGCCTCGCGGTTGATCTCCATCGCAACCGACACAAAGCGGTCTCCGGTAATTTGCAGCCACGGCATAAGAAGTACGGCACTCTGCGTCAAAAGCAGGAGTGCCGCCAAAAATATTTGCCATTTAAAACCCTTTTTTTCCATACTAACCCTACATGCCTTTCTCAACCCGCAAACTTTGGCCCCTTGGCCAAATTTGCCGTATGAAAAAACTTTCATATAAGGTTTTTTCATACTATTTTACTTCCAAATATATTTCATATCGATTTGATACCAGATAAATCCGCTCTCCCGGCACCACTTCAGCCACACGTCCTCTTCCGATAAGTCCACGCACGGTAAATGTACCATTAGCTGACATATCCTTCACCAAAAAGATATTTTTGCGCTTATCATAATGGATCATACAATGCAGACGGCTGACATTGTCACCATCTACAACAATTTCGCAATCCTCTCCCGAACGTCCAACACGAATATCTCGATTCGGTTCGATCTTCCATTGACGCATCTCATCACCAACTTTGAGGCGTAAATACGGATCCATCTTTGGCGTTCCTTCTGCGGCATCCAATGCTTCCACAAACGCCGGCATGGTCTGAATGCGCTCCCAATACATAACCGCTAATGCCTGTTTTAACATATTACTGATACGCTCCGGGATATCCTTATTCTCCACGTTTGCCGCTGATAGCAATGTCCCCTTGCTGCGTTCGATCGCCGAAATTGGTTTTACGCCCGTGATCATATAATAATACACTGCTGCCAATGCATACACATCTGTCCAAGTTCCCTGTCCGTCCGGTCCGGCATACTGCTCCGACGGTGCAAATCCCTCTTTCATCACTGCCTCTGCACCGTTAACCTCGCTAAGCACATACTGCTTTGTCGCTTCAAAGTCGAGCATTTTGACCGTGCCGTCCTGCAGGATCCATATCGAATCCGGCCCAATTCCACGATGCAAAAGACCCAGTTTGTGCAGATCCTCTATTGTCCCCGCAACGGACCGAAGTATCTGCCCCGCCTGTTGACATGGTATTGGCTCCCCGGTACGAGTAATATATTCTTCTATCGTCTCTCCGGAAATATATTCCATCAATAAATATGCCGTATCATTTTTGCGCAGAAAATCCCCCGTCTCTGCTAAAATCGTTTCCTCACTGAGTGCACGAATGATCTTTGCCTCATTTTCCAACACATCCATTCCTGCCTGAAAAGATTCTGCATTTGCCCCTTCCTGCACCTTGACATGGATGCCATCACCGGAACGCATCGCCCATGCAGTCGGGAAATACTCCCTCAACGCATAAATCTTCTCAGTACGCAGATCCTGCGCCAGATACGTGATCATGACATCATCCTGTGTGATCACACGGCCCACTGCGTAATGCTGTCCCAATACATAATCCTCCGGCAGCGCACACTGCGGACGATTTTCCTTTACATAGCCACATTTTTCGCATCTTCCCCCCAAATATGTCCCCTTTTGAAAACAATTTGGACATAACTTTTGTGTTGTCACTGTTCTTCCTCCTTCTCCAGTTCAGCACGTTTACGCTGTAAACTGCGCCGCATGTGATACCTGTTTACAGATAACGCAATCCCCATTTCCGCTAACGTAAACAACACCGCCGATCCACCATAACTGATAAATGGAAGCGATGCACCCGTATTCGGGATGATGGTCAATACAACGCCAACATTGATAAGTACCTGTAATGAAATGTGAAACGCAATTCCCATGACTAACACTTTACCAAATAAATTCTCGCTATTTACAGCAATTCGAATCAAATGGTAGATCAAAAATAAAAACATAGCCAGTAAAACTACCGCTCCCACCAATCCCAATTCCTCACAAACGATAGAAAAGATCATATCGTTCTGTGCCTCGGGAATTTTGTCTAATTTTTGCACACTGTTGCCTAACCCCTTGCCAAATAAACCGCCGGAGGCAACAGCATATTTGCCCTGTAATGGCTGAAATCCTTGATCTCCTGCATAACGCTCCGGATCTATCCACGCATAAAAACGCCCCATACGGAAAGATGACGAAGAAGCATTTAGCTGTTTTTGCGTCGGCAGATTCTTAGCAAGAAGATTTCTTCCTACAAAAATGCCGATCAGACCAATCCCGGCAATGATACCATGCAGTTTCTCCTGATTGGTAAACACAAACGAAAGCATAAAACCAATCCCTAAAATGATCAACGCTGATGACAGGTTATTACTAAGCAACATGACCATGACCGCTGGTATGATCGTAAAGAATATCCACAAATACACTGCCATATTTTTGAACCGCTGTACCTGATTGGCATGTTTCGCAACAAATGCTGCGATCATGATGACCATCGCAATCTTAACCAATTCGGCAACCTGCAATTGAACCGGTCCCAAGCGGATCCAGCGCGCTGCACCATGAGAGCGTACAGCAAGCCCCGTTCTCAGCAAAAAGAGAGATCCCACTGAAACCAAAAAGATGATCGGTGCAAGTTTTTGCAGATAGTTGTAATTAAAATACTGTAATAATAACATCACAACAATGCCTGCCAGCACAAATATCCCCTGCTTTTTTAATAAATACAAGGAATCATAATTGTACTTTGCCAGTGTACTGCAACTGTATGCCGATGCACTATATATCATGATCAAACCAAACACATTTAATAGTATAACGCAGGCGATCACGCGCAGATCAATTCGATCCATTTGGCGAATATAAGCATCCAAAGATCGTTTTACTGATTTCTTCATCCACTAACTCATTCCTTCTAAATATTTATCACACACGGCTCCCCTGTCTCATTGACGGAGGACTATCATGCAAATGGACTTTTACTATTGTATTCTAGTCAATCACTTTGATCGCAGTAATCTTCGGCTGCTGATCTGCAGGCACCGTACCATTGTTGTCGATTGGCTGCACAGACTGACAGATTTTATCGACGATGTCCATTCCGGCAGTCACTTTACCAAATGCTGCGTAATCTCCATCCAAAAAGTCGGAATCCGCCTGTACAATAAAAAACTGACTGCTGGCGCTGTCCGGATCATTCTGCGTACGCGCCATAGAAATCACACCACGTTTATGAGACATCGTATTCTCTACGCCATTTGACTTAAACTCACCCTTGATCGTCTCCTCGGATCCACCGGTGCCATCTCCATTCGGATCTCCCCCCTGGATCATAAATCCGGACATGATCCTGTGAAAAGTCAAGCCATTATAGAACCCTTTCTTCACCAAATTAACAAAATTGGTTACCGTGATCGGTGCAACGTCTGCATCCAACTCTAACTCCAGCTTGCCATACTCTGCAATCACAATCTCTGCATGATGTTTTCCCGTCAAATATTGACTGTTAGAGGTGTCTGCATCTTTCTTCTCCGCAAAAGATTCTTTCTTCGTCGTCTTTGCAGTGCTCTTATCTGCATTTTCTCTTGTGTCACCACATCCGGTCAGACATAATGACAACAGCGCTGCCATCAATATTATGCTAATTAATCGTTTCATACTTCCTCCATATTTCTCCTTACATTCCTATTGTCTCAGGGTAAACTTCCCCCTACCCCATATAGCAATACCTGTATTATTGTACCACTACTTAGCTGTCCCCGCAACCGCCTGGCTTTTTCAATACTTATTTTTCCAAAACCTTAATTGCGCATATTCTCTGTGCCAAACCGGGACTTCGAGTTAAAAAGTCCTTTCGCAGCACCGACCTGTATGGTATAATATTCTTTACAAATGTAGGATATATATTACAGATCCTATCAAATGAACGGTATGATAAGACAGATATATTGGGGAATATACTTACTTTACCGGAGGAGGAATTTTATAATGATGAAACTAAAAATACCGCACAAAAAGAAGGCCATGAATGAGAACACCATCTCGAAACTAAAACGTTCTTTACGGTCAAAACACAAACGGGAAAAATCCAAAAAAACAACTGCTATTAAAAAGGAACGTCCAAAGAAGAAACGCAAAGACCGCACAGCAAGAAGCGTGAATACTGCCAAGCGTTTTCGTCTTCTGACATTTTCGCGCAAAATGCTGCTTCTTTGTCTGGCACCTATGATGTTGATCTGCATCCTTATCACTGTATTCAGCCGTCAGTCATTGACCAAGTCGGTTGAGAACGAGATCGAGGGTGCTTTGAAGATCGTTGCTATTTCGCTGGATGAAACTTACAGTAATCTCTATCAGGGCGATTATGAACAGGATAAATCCGGCAAGATCAAAAAGGGTGATGTTAGTATCTCAGGTAATACTGATCTGATCGATGCTTTGAAAAAACGCACTAACTATGATATTACGCTTTACTTTAACGGTATGCGTCTGGTTACTACGCTTCGCAGCGATACCGGGGCACCGGCTAACGGTACCCCGGCAGATTCTGCAGTCTACGAGAAGATCATGAAAGGCAAGACTGTATTCCTGTCAAATGTAAAGCTTTATGGCAAAGAATATTATGTATTGTATCAGCCTCTCGTAAATGCTGATGGCACAGTTGCCGGAGGTATAGGTGTCGCTAAAGATGCAACAGACGTACAGAAAACAATTGCTGCACAGACGAGACGAATCACATTGATTTCCATCGTTCTGTTGGTGCTCGCAGCAGTTGTGATCATCTTCCTGACGACACGAATGGTTACGGTTATGAAGTCCACCAAACATTTCCTTGCCAAATTGGCACAGGGTGAATTTGGCGTCGTTCCAAAGCAAAAACATGTGAAACGAAACGATGAGCTTGGTGATATTTACCGCAGTTCCGTACAATTACAGCAAGAGTTGCGCAAGATTGTTGATAATATCAAACAATCTTCAGAAAGTCTGATCAACTCAGCAAATCAGTTGACCGGTATGGCACAATCCACACGAACCACTGTGGATTCCGTATGTGATTCTATGCGCGGCATCACTGATGCGTCTGTCACTCAAAATGAGGAAACCACCGTGGCTATCGGTAACGTACAGGGCATGGCGAATGAGATTGCCTATATTTCACACATTATGGATTCTCTGACGCAGCACGCCAACCAAATGTCAGAAGCAGAACAGGCCTCTGAAGCAATTATTCACCAGTTAAATGCTTCTAATGAAGAAACCATAGATACGATCACCAATGTTGCAGAACAGATCAATGCTTTGCACTCTTCGGTAGAATCGATCCAAACGGCGATCAATATGATTCAAAGCATTGCCGAAGAAACCGATCTGCTATCTTTGAATGCTAATATCGAAGCAGCACGTGCCGGCGAGTCCGGACGCGGTTTCTCCGTTGTGGCGACACAGATTAGCAAACTTGCCGATCAATCTAATTCGACCGCAGAAAATGTCGCTGATATTATCGCTAATATCATTGCAGAAGCAGACCGCATGGTTGAAATGATGGGTGACGTGAAGAATAAAATTCACGAACAGCAGAAAAAACTGGATGACACAATGGATAAATCAGGTGCTGTTGCACTTGGCGTTAACAATTCCCTGCGCGATATTGATACGATCCGCAATAAGATCAGCGTACTCAGCCAGTCTGGTGATTCGATACAGGATATTGTAACAAATCTCGCATCTATCGCAGAGCAAAATGAGTCCTCCACACAGGCAACAATGGACTCTGCACTCGGCATGAGCGATACAATGAACTCATTGGAAAATGCATCGGAAAGTTTGAAAGATATGGCACGTGCATTAGATGAATCTCTGGTTCGTTTCAAGATGTAATTGCCAATTGAGAAAGGAATAGCAGATTATGATGAGGCAGCGTTCTAATACATCTCCGATTTTACGGCTAACAAGAAATCTGATATGTATTGGAATTGCTGCTTTTTTGATTCTCTTTACGCAAAATGAGCAATTCTGTAAGAAGATCATTCCTACAGCGAACGAACAATTAGAAACCTATTCTAATATAAAGCAGATCGCAGCAAGGCTGGAAGAGGAGATCTTGTCCGGCTCAGGTTCCTTTTCCTTTTATACGACCAGGCTTGACCCTTCACAGATCCAAGACATTAATTCCTATATCGATCCTACTTTTGGCTCTGCCAACTATCAGGAAACAACGAACAACCGTCTGGCACCGAAAACAACGATTAAAATACAACTCAAACCCGCTTACTATGTCTATGCAGCGATTATGCAGCACAAAGCCATCCCCAACAACGAGACAAAAGCAAAACGTCTTTATCGAGTGGTAAACGCCGTTTTGAAAGCAAAAATCAAACCGTCGATGACGGATTACCAAAAAGAACTGGCACTGCACGATCATTTGGTAAAACAATGCCATTATAGTACGCATTCTACCTCATCAGACGTATATGAGGCCTATGGCGCACTCGTCAATCACGAAGCAGTCTGCGACGGCTATGCGCAGGCGTTGCAATTGCTCTTTACCTGCTCTGGAATCACATCCAAATACATTTACGGAACGGCAACCGACGCCAATGGTTCTATGGCTCATGCATGGAATCTCGTGAAATTGGGCAATGACTGGTATCACCTGGATGCTACTTGGGATGATCCGACGCCGGACCGCAAAAGGCGCATCATACATACCTATTTTAATGTGACAGACTCTTATATCAAAAGCAGCCATCATTTTAATGCCTCTTATTATCCGACGATGACTGCCACCAAAATGAACTTTTATGTCCGCAGCAAGCAGCGCTTTACAAGTTGGAAAAAATATAAGAAAGCTGCCAAGAAAGCATTACTGACTGACAATCGCACGATGTACGAAGCTTATATCGGTAAACGTAATGTGACGGTGAAAGATCTGCAATTCCTTTATAGTGACGGCACCTCAAAGCAGTTTCTGTGGAATGTAATGAAAGAATCTGAAGGAAATGTGCTAGTCATTACACAGAAATAACCACCTTCCATCTTTTAACATATCCCCCTTGCACCGACCGGAGCAGAGCGGAGACCGATCTCACGACTCGCGCGTGCAGACGCGCGAGCTCGTGAAAAAGAGCACCATGCCATTTTGGCATGATGCTCTTTTTATTACTGGGCTAGCGGGATTCGAACCCACGAGTGCAGGAGTCAAAGTCCTGTGCCTTACCGCTTGGCGATAGCCCATCATTATATAGGAAGAAGCCTCTGCAAATTCTTCCCTTGTTAGAAAAAAATCCTTGCTAGCTCTCTAACAAGGATAAAAGGTGGATACTGGGATTCGAACCCAGGGCCTCCAGAGCCACAATCTGGCGCGCTAACCAACTGCGCTATACCCACCATACATGTAAAGCGTGTCAAGAGGGATTCGAACCCCCGACCTACGGCTTAGAAGGCCGTTGCTCTATCCAGCTGAGCTATTGACACGTATAAGAGCGGGTGATGGGAATCGAACCCACGTATCCAGCTTGGAAGGCTGGTGTTCTACCATTGAACTACACCCGCATAAATTGGAAAGCTCCAAAATGCTTCCCTATATTAAAATGTATGTAAAGCGTCACTAGTCGGGGTGACAGGATTCGAACCTGCGACCCCCTGATCCCAAATCAGGTACACTAGCCAAACTGTGCCACACCCCGAATCACTTTCCGTTTTCCCGTGACGCAAGTAATATTATATGACCATGGCACCAAAATGTCAACACTTTTTTTATTTTTTTTGCAACTTTTTTTCTAAAGTCCTGGAACCCGCATATTTACTAGGTTTGCGTATATTTTATCCCCCTGCATACCGGTTTTTATTCGGGGAAAACATAATGCAGTAGCATCTGAGAAGGTTATGCGATAGCCGATATGCAAGGGATATTTTTGTATGGATTTTTCATCCATTACTCAAGCTTCGGATGTGCGAAGTTTGAATCTATTACTTTACTTGCTCTGACCATAATATGCGTTTTTACCATGTTTGCGGTAATAATGCTTATCTTGCAGTTCTTGGGGTGCAGGATTTACCTTCGGATCGATCTGCTCACAACGTGCCGCCATTTTGGCAACTTCTTCCAAGACTACTGCGTTGTGCACTGCCTCTTTCGCATCCTTTCCCCACGTGAATGGACCATGATTTTTGCAAAGCACTGCCGGTGTTGCAATATAATCCACTGCTAAGCGTTCAAACTCATCTGCGATAAGCACTCCCGTGTTTTTTTCATAAGCAGTTTCAATTTCTTCTTTCGTGAGGGTACGCACGCACGGAACTTGTCCATACAAATAGTCCGCATGTGTTGTGCCATAGCACGGGATTCCTCTGCCAGCCTGCGCCCAGCTTGTTGCCCACGGTGAGTGTGTATGTACCACGCCACCAATCTCTTGAAAACGATTATATAGCACCACATGTGTAGGTGTATCGGAAGATGGACGGTAATCTCCTTCTACCACCTCACCCTCCAAATTAACAACTACCATGCTGTCGGGAGTCAATTTGTCATAATCCACACCGCTTGGTTTGATGACAAATAATCCCTTTTCACGATCAATACCACTAACATTTCCCCATGTAAATGTCACCAGATGATATTTAGGAAGCAACATATTTGCCTCATACACTTCTTGTTTTAGCTGTTCTAACATCTCATTCCCTCACTTTCCATCCAGGCGATATGTAACACCTTACATTATCTCTACAGCTTTCTGTTCTACACCAAGTCCCTGTTTATAGCTGGCAATAAACGTTTCAAAGCCCTTTACTGCATCAGGATCCGGCTGTTCTGTGCTTCCAACAGCTTCTGCAAATACATAATGATCTAAATAGGCAGCTAACGATTCAACCTCACCTCTGTCTATCATATATCTTGCCAAGATCGCCATACCCCAAGGGCCGCCTTCACCTGCCGTTTCCATGACTGACACAGGTGTACCAAGCGCTGCGGCAAGCAGTTTTTGTCCTACACCTTTCGTGGTAAAGTAACCTCCATGCGCTAAAATCTGCTCCAAATTTACTTTTTCCTGTTTCAAGAGAATATCCATGCCAACCTTGAGCGCTCCTAAAGCACTTGTCAAATGCATCCGCATAAAATTGGCAAGTGTAAATTTACTTTCCGGTGTTCGCACAAACAAAGGTCTGCCTTCGGATAATTTGGTGATGTTTTCTCCAGAGTAATATCCATAGGACAACAATCCTCCACAGTCTGCATCTCCCGCCATTGCAACCCGGAATAGTTTATCAAAAATCTCTTCTCTTGTAGCTTCAACACCAAAGCATTTCAACGTTTCACCAAAAACTTCGATCCAAGCATTAATATCAGAAGTACAGTTATTGGTATGTACCATAGCCACTGCCTCTCCGGTCGGTGTTGTTACAATGTCAATTTCCGGATATACTTTTTCTATTGGTTTATCCAAGACAACCATAGCAAAAGCAGATGTTCCAGCCGATACATTACCGGTTCGCACACGCACGCTGTTAGTCGCTACCATGCCCGTACCGGCATCTCCCTCTGGTGGACAAAGCGGTATTCCAGCCAACAGTGTCCCGCTAGGATCTAATAGCTTAGCTCCCTTTTCTGTCAAAACTCCCGCCTGCTCTCCGGCAAGCAAAATCTTTGGCAAAACATCTGACAAATGCCAAGAATAGTCTTTTCCGGAAATATATTGCTCAAATTGCGCAATCATCTCCTGATCATATTGCTTCGTATCAACATCAATTGGAAACATACCGGAAGCATCGCCGATCCCGATCACTTTTTCCCCTGTCAGCCGCCAATGAAGGTATCCCGCCAGCGTTGTAATGTATGAAATATCTTTTACATGATCTTCTTCATTCAAAATCGCCTGATATAAATGAGCTATACTCCATCGTTCAGGAATATTAAACCCAAACAATTTCGTTAATTCTGCTGCCGCCTTTTCTGTTGTGCTATTGCGCCAAGTCCGAAATGGTACTAACAAATTATCTTCCTTGTCAAATGCCATATATCCGTGCATCATTGCGCTAAAACCAATCGCACCGATTTTCGTCAGAACCACGCCATATTTTTTCTGCACTTCCAACACCAGGTTCTGATAACTTTCCTGCAAACCTGTTATGATCTCTTCCAGAGAATATGTCCAATAACCGTCTACCAATTGATTTTCCCAGCGATAATTACCAGACGCAATAGGTTGAAATGTCTCATCTACCAAGACCGCTTTTACTCTGGTCGAACCAAATTCGATACCAAGCGTTGTTCTTCCTTCTTCTATTCTTTTTTTGATCTCGTCCATAGAAAACCATCCCTTCCTCTAATACCAACTCTCGTTAATTGGCTCTCTTTCTTTTCATGTGTGCTAACACAGCCTGTAATACAATAAAGAAGCAAAGCAGTGCTGATAACACAATGCGAACCCACCAGCTGGAAAGTGATCCCTGTGTAGTGATCAAGCTGGATATCGAACCTTTGATCAATACACCAAAAATTGTTCCAAACGGTGTACCAACACCTCCACTTAACAAGGTTCCTCCGATGACAGATGCGGAAATGGCATCCATTTCAAGCCCCTTAGCCTGCTCCACAAAGCCAGAACAGCTATTTAGGCAAAACAGGAATCCACCACATCCTGCCAAAAGTCCATTCAGAAGATATGCCTTAAACTTTGTTTTGCGTACATTTAATCCCATCATCATGGCACTCTGCGCATTTCCACCTACTGCATATACCTCACGGCCAAATTTAGTATACTTCATGATGACCGCGACGATAATGACGATCAGCAATGCAATAATAACGGTTGGATAAATATATGCCGGCAAGAATTTTCCACGCCTGCTGTACGAACCAATTGGCAGATAGATCTTATAATTGGCCCATGCAAGAAATGTTTTATTCTTGATTGAGATCATTTCCGTGCTGATCATGGACGTCAAACCACGTCCAAAGAACAAACCTGCCAAGCTGACGATGAAAGGCTGTATCTCAAGATAGGAGATCAAAAATCCTTGCACCACGCCATAGGCGACACCAATGAACAGTGCCAAGAGAACCGCCATATAGGCATTCATTCCATGATGTTCCATTTGATTCGCAACCGCCATACATACCAGGGCAGTTACCGAGCCTACCGAAATATCAATACCACCGGTGATCATTACAATGGTCTGTCCAACAGCAATGACCAAAAGACCTGCATTGGAGATAAATAAGTTCAAAAACATCTGTGGTTTCGCAAATCCCTTATCCTCAAATATGATCATTCCTGCTATGTACATTGCCGCAAACAGGCCGATCGTGATAAACAGAAGAAAGGTATTGCTATTAATAGATCGTTTGGATTCTTCATTTCTACGTAAAAACTTCATATTATTTACCCCCTTCCGCTATAGCTGCCGCTCTCTTTGCACGTTGCTTGTTGATAAAGCTTTTGAATACAGGGCTTTGTAATGTGACAATGATAATAACTACGATTGCCTTATATACCGGCAACTGATCCGCTTTAACATTCATTGCATATAATGTCGTAGTCAATGCCTGAATTGTATAGGCGCCGATCACTGATCCCATCAGACTAAATTTTCCACCGCCCAATACATTGCCGCCAAGAGCAACCGCTAAGATGGCATCCATCTCTAGGTTCAAGCCAATGTTATTTGCATCTGCCGAATAGATTCTACTGGAAGCGATCACTCCGGCGATTCCTGCCATTAAGCCACAGATCACATACGTTACAAATTTGATCATTGTAGAATTAAGTCCTACCAAGCGAGATGCCGTTCCATTGATCCCGACGCTCTCGATATATAACCCAAGCGCTGTCTTCTTAAGCACTAAGTGTACTAAAAGTACAACGATGATCGCTAAAAAGATTGGCACCGGCACTGGAATTTTGCCAATGTAACCACCAAACACTTTGTAGGAACCAACTCTTACATAAGTGATCTGTCCGGATGTAATGAGCTGTGCAATGCCGCGCCCTGCCGTAAACAAGATCAATGTAGCCACCATTGGCTGGATGTTAAGCTTTGCTACCAAAAATCCATTGAAAGCTCCACATAATGCAGAGGCTAACAGTGCAGCTACAACTCCTAAAGCAAGTGGTGCCGCCAACGCATCGACCGACACCTTTCCACCGGATAATATCTGGCAGCAAACTGCTGCTGCCACCGCCATCACAGCGCCTACGCTGATATCCTGTCCACCGGAAGCCGCTGTAACCAATGTCATGCCAACTGCCAATATAACAAGCTCCGATGCTCGGTTTACAATATCTACAACATAGCCATACAATACGCCATTGTTAATTGAGATCTTGAAAAATCCCGGTGTCGTGATCAGATTGACCAACAACACAGCAATTAAACAAACGATTGGCAAAAACAAGCGCATTGATGTGACTGCCTTTATCTTTTCTTTTACATTACTCATTGTTGTCACCTCCCGCTATTGCCTTCATGATATTTTCCTGTGTTAATTCATCTCCGGCAACTTCTCCTACCTTTTTACCATCTCGCATAACTCCCATTCTTGTGCAAGTACGAAGCATCTCCTCCACCTCAGAAGAAATAAAAGTTACTGCCATTCCCTGATCTGCGAGATCAAGCACCAATTTCTGAATTTCCGTTTTCGTACCAATATCAATACCTCTCGTCGGCTCATCCAAAATAAGATAGTCCGGATCAGTCAATAACCAACGTCCAATGATCACCTTTTGCTGATTACCACCAGACAGGCTCTTGATCGGTGTCTCACGGCTCGCTGTCTTGATCTGAAGCAGATCGATATATTTATCTGCTGCCTCTTCCATTTCCTTTCGGCTCATCGGATGAAACATACCTTTCTTTGCCTGAAGTGCAATGATCATGTTTTCACGCACCGACAGATCTGCCAAAATGCCATCTTTTTTGCGGTCTTCCGGCAAATATGCCATTCCCAGCTTCATTGCATCAAGCGGTGATTTGATCTTAACTTCTTTGCCATTTACTTTGATCGTGCCACCATCCGGTTTGTCAGCACCATATATTGCACGAACCAGTTCAGAGCGCCCCGACCCCAAAAGCCCGGTAAGTCCTACCACTTCACCTTTATTGACGGTAAAGTCAAATGGACGAATGCTGCCTTTTCGGCCAACCTGCTCCGCTTCCACAACCGGAATATACTGTTCCAGCTTTTTATGATCTCCTTTAATATCTGCAAGATCATCGAAATTTTTGCCCATCATCTTAGCAACCAATTCCACACGAGGCAATTCCTTCACCGGATATTCTCCCACCAAATGTCCATTTCTTAATACGGTGATTCTGTCACATACTTCATACACCTGTTCCAGAAAATGTGTAACAAAGATAATTCCTACTCCCTGATCTTTCAGTTTACGCATCAATACAAACAACTTTTCTACTTCTTCATCATCCAGTGATGATGTTGGTTCATCCAAGATCAATACCTGACATTTCATATCAACCGCCCTGGCTATTGCGATCATCTGCTGTTTTGCGATAGAGCACTCTTCCAATTTGTCCGTTGCTCGTGCATCGATCGATAAACTTTTTAACAATGCTGTCGATTTTTTATTCATTGTATGCCAATCGATCATTCCAAGTTTTTTAGGTTCTCTGCCGATAAATAAGTTTTCTGCCACCGTCAGGTTCGGACACAGATTCACTTCCTGATATACCGTGCTGATTCCATGTTCCTGTGCTTCCTGCGGAGATCGATTAATGATCGCTCCATCTGATCCTGCCATCAAAATCTCACCGCTCTCAAAGGAATGTACTCCGGTAAGCACCTTGATCAATGTTGACTTTCCCGCTCCATTTTCACCCATCAACGCATGAATTTCACCTTTACGAAGTGTGAAATCTACATGTTGTAATGCTTTTACACCAGGGAATGTTTTGGAAATGTCATGCATACTTAATACCACATTGTTTTCCATAAAGATTCACCCACTTTCTACTGTTTATGATTTATTTTCCCGTGCCATTTGTTTTGTACCTTTGCATTATTTTTCCGTACGATCCGTCCTGAAAAATTGCGCAAAAAGGGCGTGGCAGTAACCTTAGGCATCTGCCGGTTGTCCACCACGCCGCTTATTTTTTTCTGCTTATTTTGAAGCTGCTGTCAATTAATAAGCTCTCTTATCGATCACATCCTGTGTTACCTTGGTAACATCAAAATCTTTGTCTCCCGCTTTTACTGTTGTCACATCATCGCTGTGAGCAAAAATTCCTTCATCAACATAAGCTTTCTTATCAACCTTTTCATTCGCTTCTAATTTCTTAATGATCTCTTCTACACGTGGTCCATGAAGTGGATTGCACTCTGTATTTAAGATGATCTTGCCAGACAGTGTATCTGTGATACCAGCCTTTGTCGTATCAAAGGACATTACCAAAATATCTCCATCCGGTCCCACTTTTTTCCCTGCAGCTTCAATTGCATTGATGGCACCAAATGCCTCATTATCGTTTTCGCAATATACAACATTGATATTGTCATATTGTTTCAACATAGACTCCATAACTTCCTGACCTTTTGCCTGTGTAAATTCACCGGTCTGCTGTGCAAGAAGATTCCAGCCATTGGCTTTTACAGCTTCATTTAAGGCTTCTGTACGGCCAATCTGTGCAGAAGCACCAATTGTTCCCTGAATGTCAACAATGTTTACTTCCTTCATGCCTTTAGCTTCTGTGTAAGCCTTCAGCCAAGCACATGCTTTTTCACCTTCCAGTTTGAAGTCTGAGCCAACCCATGCAGTATAAAGGCTATCGTCTGATACATCTACCATACGATCTACAATGATTACCGGGATATCTGCATCTTTTGCTTCTTTCAAAACCGGATCCCATCCGGATTCTGTTACCGGAGCAAGTACGATATAATCAACTTCCTGCTGGATAAAGTTGCGGATTGCTGTGATCTGGTTTTCTTGTTTCTGCTGAGCATCATCAAAAATCAATTTGTAACCATTTTTCTCACTAAATGTTGATTTCATTGATTCTGAGTTAGCTGTTCTCCAATCAGATTCTGCACCAACCTGAGAAAATCCAACGGTGATCACATCATCTTTCGTATCACCTTTCTTCCCTCCGGATGAACCACATCCAACTAACAACGTTGCCATCATTGCTCCTAAAAGAGCCAGTCCGAGTAATTTCTTTTTCATAAGCGTATCCTCCTTATCTCGTTAATTTGACGTTCTATTTCAGATGTTTAGCAATCAGTAACCATCGGGCAAACAGTTTTATGTATTGCAGTCTCATCTGTAACTTGTATATATAGAATACTGTTTTTTTCACCATTCGCATACAGAATATCATTTTGTTTTGGTTGAGATTTTTTCTTTGCAAACAGAATAAGGGAGATTTTTTTTAAAAAAAGTGGAATTTTTTTCGACCACCCCATCCCCATAGTCTTCTTTTCACAATGACACATGATATTTGTCACTGTATCACCGGAACCTCTGACACGTGATCCGCCACCTGTATACGGACAAGCGTTCCTTCTCCGGGATGACTTTCATAGCTGATTCCATACTGCTCACCATAATAAATATGTATTCTCTGATTTACATTTGCCACCCCAAATCCACTTTGTCTGTCAGCACCGGAATCATGATCCATACCGTGGATCAATGCTTCCAGTTCCTCTTTGTTCATTCCTTTTCCATCATCTTCCACTTCAAAGATCACATCATTTTCTTGAAAGTAACCCCGAACCGACAAGTGCCCTTTGCCTCTCTTATTACGAATCCCATGCACCAATGCATTTTCTACCAAGGGCTGCAATAATAGTTTGGGGATTTTTACCTCATACAATTTCTCCTCGATATCAATACTGTACTCTAATACATCTTGATATCGGAACTGCTGGATCTTGAGATAACTTTCAATATGCCGCTTCTCATCATAAATCGTAATAATGTCCTGTCCCTTGCTAAGTGTTGTTCGGAAAAATTCTGACAAATAAGTCACAATCGCCACAACCTGATCATTTTGCTTTGCTTCCGCAATCCACACGACAGTATCTAATGTATTATACAAAAAATGCGGATTGATCTGCGCCTGAAGCAGTTTACTCTCCAATATCCGCTGCGTTTCATGATTGTGCTGCATATCATCCACCAAATGACCAATCTCCTTCGTCATGTCGTTAAAGTTGTGTGCCAGCACTGCAATCTCATCCTTGGTATTCACTTTTGTCTTAGCTGTAAAATCTCCCTCTGCCACTTTACTTGTCATCTTGCATAATTTGCGTATCGGAACAATAATGCTTTTGGTCGCCTGTGCAGACAGGCAGATTGATAATGCCGTCACGACCATCGCTGTAATCATGCAAAGCAAGATCGTTCTTTCATTATTTTTATCCAGCGCTTCTTTTACCTCCTCAAAGTTGGTTGTTTCTATATAAATATAATTTTGTATGCCTGATTGGATCAAGGCAGTCAATTCATAGATGTTGTCATCCAAATATTTCATGTTGGCATCGTACAATTCATTATTTTTGATATTATATTCTAACTCTGCAACATTCTTTTTTAAGGATTTTAAGGAATTTTTCAGGCGTTTGATCTGATTGCGATTGATATCTACTGTAGCAGATTCCGACAACTCATCACAAACAGTTTTTAACTCTTCAATATAATCATATGGATTCACTGTAACAATACCATTGATTGTCGTTTTTCCAATATCCAGCTCATTTATGCTTTTGTTCCGAATCACGGACAGATACATGGTGTAATCAATTCGTTCCTTAAAATCACGTACATACTGATTGGCTCGCTCCACATTTTTATTAATGCCGGCATATGCTGCAGTTGCACTGGATACCGTCCACACCAGATAGCACACAAGAACTATCATGGGCATGATCGCAACAAACGGAATCATGATCAAGCGCTTGTTGATGGATAGTTGATTATATCTTCGCCACTTCACGGACAATCACCCCTTTCTTGATGCGCGATATTCCTTCGGTGTACACCCCTGTGTCTTCTTGAACAGCGAACTGAAATAGTGAGGATCTCGATATCCCGTTTCAAATGCAATCTCTGCAGTTTTAAGAGACGAACAGGTAAGCAGCTCTTTTGCCTTATTCATGCGTATCTCTGTTAAATATTCAACAAATGTCTGATTCATTTCACGGCTAAAGATCGTACTAAAATAGCTGGCGCTCATCCCCACTTCTGCTGCAACTGTATTCAGCGAAATGTCTTCTGACATATACTGTTTTTTTATGATCTTTTGCGCCGCAAGAATAACATCTGAATATCTCCTGTCACTTACTGTATTGCGCACTTCCAATGCATTCGCCAAAAGCTGTGTCATGTATGTTTGAATGTCTTCCTGTGACTCTGCAGTTGCCAATGCCTCCCGAAGCAATTTTTCACGATCTTTTAATTCCTGCAAATGTGCAATCTCTTCTGTCTGAGTCTTCTCCACCTTATCTTCAAATTTTTTGCAAAAAGAAGTTACCGTGGCAAAGATGTTTACAATAACATATTGCCGTAATATTATAGAACGAAAATGCTCTCTTGGCATCTTGTCCAGTAACGCCTCAACAAAATGAGGGACGTCCTCAGGGCTTCCTTCGCTCAAAAAGTCTGCGATCGCATCCTGTATTTCTTTAAGATCATCTACACTATTAATATCAAAATCCGCGTCTGAACTCTTGATGGAATTGATGTTATCGTCACGATCCTTCTTTTGAAATGAAAGATATTTTTCGCGCATTTCACGAATACGTCGTTCTCGTTGCTCATATTCCTTCTGTTTTTCATGAATTTTGGAAGCCACCTCCCCTAAATGCTCCAACAATACATTGGAAGAGATTGGTTTCAGCAAATACTCCTCAACCCCTATCTTGATCGCCTCTTTTGCATATTCAAACTCATCATATCCACTAAGAATAATAATATTCGTGTCCGGCAGCTCTTTTTTGACAAGACGACTTAACTCCAGCCCATCCATAAACGGCATACGAATATCTGTGATAAGTATGTCCGGCTTTTCTTTCAAGATCATTGGCAATGCAAGTTCCCCATCGCTTGCCTCCCCAACAAATTCATAGCCCTCCTGTTCCCAATCAATACTATTCTTGATCGCATCGCGAATTACCACCTCATCTTCCACTAAAAAAACCTTAATCATATACATCACCCTTCCCTACTCTTTATCGATCAACCTGCGGCTATTCTTCTATTACGTCACCTGTCTTGTCTCATATACTTTATTGTTTATACTACAAAAGGGCAAGCGCTTCTGTCAATGTCATATACATATAACATTGTCATCACTGTTTGCCCTTCTTTATGTTTACATAAAACGAAAAATAATGCAAGTATTATTCAAGAATATAACACATTATTTCTTCTCTACACCGAGCGTAACTTTCTCACCATTGATGCTCCATTCCTTGGTAAATCCGGAAACTTCATCATAGGTTACGCCATCCGCCAGAACATCTGAACAAAGGCTTTCCTCGTTCTTCTGCACGATGTCTTTCACCTTGTCATTGTCCTTAACGTACAACTGAATGTGATCCATCACCTCGAATCCGGCATCTTTACGCATGGTCTGTACTTTACTGATAACCTCGCGCACAAAACCTTCCTCTAACAGTTCCGGAGTCAGGTTCGTATCCAGTACAACAGTTACTCCGTGATCACTGTCAGATACATAGCCTTCCATCTGTGCAGCCTCGATCAACAGATCTTCTTCAGCGAGTGCTTCGTCAACGCCCTCTACCTGGATCGTCAGAGTGCCTTTCTCTTTCAATTCTGCCATAGCAGCCTGTCCGTCCAATCCTGCAAGGATTTCACGAACCGCATTGATGTTTTTGCCAAAACGACGTCCCAGCGTCTTAAGCTGTGGCTTAAAGCTGTAGGTCGTGAGTGCACTGACATCTTCGGTAAGCTCTGCTTCCTTGACGTTAAGCTCGTCCTTGATAATGTCAAGGTAGAACTGTGACAACGCCGCATCTGCTTTGACAAACATCTTACCGATCGGCTGACGGTTCTTGATATTGGCAGTGTTACGACATGCACGTCCAAGTACAACTGCCTCGAGTACAACTTCCATATCTGCCTCAAGCTTCTTGTCGATATGCTCTTTCTGCACCTCAGGGAAGTCGCATAAATGTACACTTTCCGGTGCACTTGCATCCAATGAGCATACAAGATTACGGTAAATATCCTCTGTCATAAATGGGATCATTGGTGCTGCAGCTTTGGCAATGGTTACAAGTGCTGTATACAATGTCATGTATGCATTGATCTTATCCTGCTCCATGCCCTTTGCCCAGAAACGGTCACGGCAACGTCTTACATACCAGTTACTCATCTCATCCACAAATTCCTGCAATGCTCTGGCAGTTTCCGGAATCTTGTAAGCTGCTAAATTATCATCCACAGCTTGAACCGTACTGTTCAAACGTGACAACAGCCACTTATCCATAACGGCAAGATTATCGTAATCCAATGTATATTTTGTCGCATCAAAGTTGTCAATATTAGCATATAATACGAAGAATGCGTAGGTATTCCAAAGAGTACCCATGAATTTACGCTGTCCTTCCTGCACTGCTTTGCCATGGAAACGGTTCGGCAGCCACGGTGCACTATTGATATAGAAATACCAGCGGATCGCATCTGCGCCGTATTTTTCAAGTGCATCGAACGGATCCACTGCATTTCCCTTAGACTTACTCATCTTCTGACCGTTTTCATCCTGTACATGTCCAAGGACGATAACGTTCTCATAAGGTGCCTTGTTAAAGAGCAGGGTAGACTCTGCCATCAAAGAATAGAACCATCCACGGGTCTGGTCTACTGCCTCAGAAATAAACTGAGCCGGGAACTGTTTTTCGAAAAGATCCTTATTCTCAAATGGATAATGGTGCTGTGCAAACGGCATTGCTCCACTATCAAACCAGCAGTCGATCACTTCCGGTACGCGCTTCATTGTCTTACCACAGTCCGGGCAGGTAAATGTAACGGCATCAATATATGGGCGGTGAAGCTCTACTTTGGCATCTTCCGGATTACCACTGCGCTCAGCGAGCTCTGCACGGCTTCCGATGGACTCCTGCTTGCCGCAGCCTTCACATTCCCAAATATTTAATGGTGTTCCCCAATAACGGTTACGGGAAATACCCCAGTCCTGAATATTCTCCAGCCAGTTACCGAAACGTCCGGTTCCGATCGACTCCGGAATCCAATTTACGGTATTATTGTTGCGCACGAGATCATCACGCACTTCTGTCATCTTGATGAACCAAGACTCACGTGCATAGTAAATAAGTGGTGTGTCACATCTCCAGCAGTGTGGATAATCATGTTCAAACTTCGGTGCTGCAAAAAGCTGTCCTTTCGCATCCAGATCTTTCAACACTTCCGGATCTGCTTTCTTTACAAAAAGTCCGGCAAATGGCGTCTCTGCGCTCATCTCACCTTTCTCTGTAACAAACTGTACAAATGGAAGATCGTAGTTTCTTCCAACATTGGCATCGTCCTCACCAAAGGCAGGAGCGATATGCACGATACCGGTACCATCGGACATGGTTACATAAGTATCACAAGTCACGAAGAAACCTTTCTTGTGCTGCTTGTCTGCACACTCTTTGGCACAAGCATACAATGGCTCATACTCCTTGCGCTCCAGATCGCTTCCCTTATAAGTCTCAAGCACCTCATAAGCAGGTGTATCACTGTCTTTATCTGCCAGGCTTCCTAATACGTTGTCTGCTAATGCTTCTGCAAGATAGTACGTATAACCGTCTGCTGCCTTTACTTTAATATAAGTATCCTCTGGGTTTACGCAAAGCGCAACGTTAGATGGCAGCGTCCAAGGTGTTGTCGTCCAAGCCAGGAAATAAGCGTCCTCGCCAGTCACTTTGAAACGCACGATAGCGGAGCGTTCTTTCACTAACTTATAACCCTGTGCCACTTCCTGTGCAGACAGTGGTGTACCACATCTTGGACAGTAAGGAACAATCTTAAAGCCCTTATATAATAGCTTCTTATTCCAGATCTCTTTGAGTGCCCACCACTCAGACTCAATAAAGTTATCGTCATACGTAACGTATGGGTTGTCCATATCAGCCCAGAATCCAACCGTGCCGGAGAAGTCCTCCCACATACCTTTGTATTTCCAAACAGATTCTTTACATTTCTTAATGAATGGCTCCATACCATACTCTTCGATCTGCTCTTTGCCATCTAAGCCAAGCAGTTTCTCTACTTCCAGCTCAACCGGAAGTCCGTGAGTATCCCATCCCGCTTTACGTGGTACCATGTAACCCTTCATCGTCTTATAACGAGGGATCATATCCTTGATAACACGAGTCAGAACGTGACCGATATGCGGCTTACCATTTGCGGTAGGCGGTCCATCATAAAACGTGTAGGTTGGATTTCCTTCACGTGCTTTCATGGATTTTTCAAAAATCTTTTGGTTGCGCCAAAATTCGCCAACATTTTTCTCTCTGTCAACGAAATTTAAGTCTGTTGATACTTTTTGATACATTGTGTTCTCCTTTCCTCAAAAAGAAAAGCTTCCGTCCCCAAACAGGACGAAAGCTGTAATTTCGTATAACCACCTATTCTGCTGCACAATAATCTATGCATGACCCATGTAACGGTGGGCACCGACGGTTTGTACTGAGATCTGTGATCCGTTCCAGCCGCAACTCGGAAGTGATGTTCGCGATCATAGGATACTCCGTGTCCGGCTCACACTCCCCCGGACTCTCTGAAACATTTCCCCTAAGGCTACTGTCTTCGTCATCGTCTTTGTAATCTAACCTTAATAATACTGTGCGATTTTTTCTTTGTCAAGGCTATTTCTGCTTTTTTACAAATATATGCCATTGTCGGCTCCATTTGAGCTGGGACAATGAACTATTTCAGTTTTTTCTGAGAATACACGCTGTAAATGGTCTTTTTCTTGCCATTTACGGTTACCTTTTTGTAAGCACGCACGCTGTAATAGATCTTTCCCTTCTTTTTTAATACTTTACGCTGTTTGGCACTTATCTTTACCGTGCACTTGGTTGTCTTCGGCTTTTTGACCGTCTTTACCTTTTTCCACGCAATCTTACCGGCTTTTTTGCCTTTCTTAACAACCTTGCAGTACACAATATATCCATTTGCGTTCTTGCTCTTTGTCCATTTAAGATTTGCCTTCTTTTTGTTTTTTACAGCCTTGGCTTTCTTAAGCGATGCCTTGGCAACCTTTGGCAGCGGCGTCTTCAGATTTCGATGCAATGCCTTTGCCACGATCTTTTTGACAGACTGATTGTTCAAACGGTCCAGGGCACCCCAAGTTGTGCCACCCGCTCCCTTAAAGGCTTCATCATCAACTTTGGCAGTATCATTGATCGTGATCGTTGTGATCGTCGATACATTCTCGAAGGCATTTTTCTCAATTTCTTTTAATGTCGTTGGCAAATACACTTTAGACAGTTTGCCGCAGCCGGAAAAAGTTCCTTCCGCCACCGAACTAAGACCATCTGAAAATGTCACCTCTTTAATCGATGCACAAGTAAAGGCATATTTTCCAATGGTATATGGTGTAGAAGACTGTATTGTCACTTTGTCCAAATTGCCACATCCAATAAAGGCACGATCACCGATCGCCGATAACGAACCCTTGAGTGTCATTGTGTTGATGTGACAATTCTTAAATGCTTCTGTTCCCACGATCCCGACATCTTCCATATAAAAATCCTGAATACCGCCCGAACCCTCGAACGCATTCGCACCAATCGCATCTACCCTTCCATAGAAATAAAAGTTAAGCGTCTGTGCTCCGGAATTTTGAAAACAATTTTTACCGATTGTTCCAATACGTCCGGTCTTGCCGAGTGTCACGCTGCTAAGCGCTGCGATCGTAGCATAGGCACCATCTCCAATACTGTCCACCTGTGCATCAATCTGAACTTCTTTCAACCGGCTATTATCAAAGCAATGACTTCCCATTGTCTTAAGCTGCATTGGCACACCCAATGCCGAACCGCTGCTGACAATATCTTCTGCTGATATTTGTGCAGGATCATATCGATATATATGTTCTACCGCACAAGAAGCAAAGGCTCTGTCTGCAAAACTTGTTATCGTATCCGGCAAATAGACATTCACAGCCTGCCATTTGCTCTCAAACGCGCCCGCCGGCGTTGTTGACCATTCGCTCGTATGACTTCCGATCGCCGTTACGGTATGTCCATCGATCACCGCCGGAACGATCACATCTGCCGCATTGGTTTTCACTTCGGTGATCGTTGCCGTTCCATCCTCATTGACAACATACGCAAAATCGCTGTTTTCCTCTGCTGCACTCACCTGCACGAAGGCGCTTCTACCGACTAAACCGGCAACCAGCGCAAATACCACCAGCCACGCCGTTAATTTCTCCCACTGTTTCATACATCTACCTCGTCTTTCTGTTTGTAATGTTCAATAATATATTGATACATTGTGCTGACTGCCGGAGCCATAAACTCCGAGTTCTGTGTGGCGAGTCCAACGATTCTGTATGCTTCAGGCTTGATCGGATAGCATTTCACCTCATATGGAATGTCTTTCATGACCATTTCCGGCATAATACATATTCCGAATCCATGCGCAACCATAGATACCATGGCAAGATCATCTACAACATGATACTTGGCATGTACATCCAGATCACTTCCTTTCAAAAAGTTCTGTATATCTGCATCTGTAGACTCCCGCTGCGCTACAAACGGATACGTCTTCATCTCGTCAATCCCAATGTATTCACCATCGCCGTGCCGCTCCATATTTTGGGGCATAACGCACAGCAGCGGATCTTTGTACAATGGGACAATGGAGAGGTCACCTGCACTTGATGCCGACAAAAATCCCATGTCCACCACACCGTTCTTGATCCAGTATACCACATCGTCATACGTTCCTTGAAGTACTTCTATCACAATTCCCGGATAAAGTTTATGAAACGAATGCAAAATATCCGGGATCCAATTAGTACAAGTACTGGAAAAGCAGCCCAGCTTAACGGTTCCCTGTTCTAAGCCGTTAAACTGCGCCACTTTCTGTTGTAAACTCTCGTTGCTATTTAACACTGCGTTAACATAGGGGAGCAGACGCTCCCCATAATCTGTCAATGTGACGCCGGATTTGCTACGGTTAAGCACCGGAAATCCAAGTTCTCCTTCCAGTGAAGCAACCGCGTGACTGATCGCAGATGGCGTCAGCCCCAGTAATTCTGCTGCTTTACGAAAGCTCCCCTGTTCCGTCACTGTTTTTAATACCTGATACATTAATAAAGTCATAGCCGTTTCCATTTCTGCGTTCCAGCTTGGCTGTCGTTTCCTGTGAGTTCTATCTCAGATCCACACACAACTATCTGGAACACTTAAACTGCAAATCTTCCCAACGTCTGTCAACTTCTTCCTGAAATTGCTCGATCAAATGCTCATTGCCTTTTTTGAACAAATGCTTGAAACGTCCCTGCTCACGAAGATAATCCTCAATCGGCAATTTTTTCTTAGGCTCATAAGATAAGATCCACTTACCATGATCTACCTCGAACAACGGCCAATAACATGTTTCTACTGCCAATTTGCATATCTTCATCACTTCTGCCGCATCATAACGCCATCCCCTTGGACACGGCGTCATTACATTGAGAAAAGAAGCACCTTCTGTGTAAATTGCCTTTTCTGCTTTGCGGTGAATATCCTGAAAATTTGTGGTAAAGGTTGTCTGTGCCACATATGGGACATCATGATCCGCAATAATACTTGCCAGATCTTTACGATTCTGCATTTTACCATTTGACTGCTTGCCAACCGGCGTTGTCGTTGTATCTGCATACATCGGTGTCGCCGAAGAACGCTGAATACCGGTATTCATATACGCTCCGTTGTCATAGCAGACATATACCATATCATGCCCACGCTCCATTGCACCGGATAACGATTGGAAACCAATATCATAAGTTCCACCATCGCCACCAAAAGTGATGAATTTATAATTAACATCTTCCGGCAGTTTACCGCGTTTTTTTAATGCTTTATATGCTGTCTCAACACCACTCAACGTAGCTCCGGCATTTTCAAATGCGTTATGAATATAGCTGTCTTCCCATGCCGTATACGGATACATGAAAGAAGATACCTCCAAACATCCTGTTGCGTTACCGATCACTGCCTGATCTCCCTCATGCAGAGCACGAAGTACGGCACGAACAGCAATCGTCGCTCCACAACCCGCACACATACGGTGTCCCGGTGCCAAACGCTCCGGCTTGTTCATCATCGTTTTTAATGTATAATCACTCATTGTCGTTCTCCATTCTATTTTTCATACTGTTAACGTAAACGGATGTACTGATGCTGCGGAACTTCCTTGCCATTTTCTACCAGATCCGTAATTTCCTCAAATACAGCTTTTGCATCAGATATGGTAAAATCTCTTCCTGCCAGTCCGTAAATATAATTTACTGCCTCGATCATTACCTTCTCGCGGAATAATCCAGCCATTACTTCCTGACCGAGCGGTCCATTGTTACCGTTATAGCTTTCACAACGATCCAAAATAGCCACTGCCTTGCAGCCTTTGAGTGCCTTTGCGATTTCCTCTGCTGGGAACGGACGGAAAACACGAAGCTTTAACACACCAACTTTTTTCCCTTGCTCACGCAGTTCATCCACTGCCTCTTTTGCCGTTCCTGCTGCTGAACCCATGATCAATATGATATAATCAGCATCTTCTGTGCGGTACTCCTCAAATAATCCATATTCTCTGCCAGACATTGCCGCAAATTTTTTGGCAACTTCCAGAATGACTTCTTTGGAATTTTCCATTGCAATTTCTTGATTTTTCTTAGCTTCCATTGCATAGTTGCTGACTGAATATGGTCCAACTGCGATCGGCTTGCCCGGGTTGAGCAAAAACTCTTCCGGCTCATACTCGCCAACAAAGTCTTTTACCAGCTCGTCCTCTAACAACATAATATTTTCCACCGCATGACTGGTGATGAAACCATCCTGACAGATCATGATCGGCAAATGTACTCTGGTGTCTTCCGCAATTGGATACGCCTGAATAAAATTGTCATACGCTTCCTGATTATTTTCTGCATATATTTGGATCCAGCCGGTATCTCTTGCGCCCATTCCATCGGAGTGATCACAGTTGATGTTGATCGGGCCGGATAAGGTACGGTTGACCAAAGTAAGTGCTAGCGGCAGACGATTTGATGCTGCTAATAAAAGTTCCTCCCACATCAACGCCAATCCAGCGGAAGATGTTGCCGTCAGGCTTCTTGCTCCTGCTGCCTCAGAACCAATGGCTGCACTCATGGAGGAATGCTCACTCTCTACCGGAATAAACTCTGTATCCATTTCCCCATTCGCAATATAAGTAGATACCATCTGCGGAATCTCCGTGGATGGCGTGATCGGGAAAGCCGGCATAACATCCGGGTTGACTTGACGGATCGCATAGGAAACCGCCTCGTTACCTGACATACGTTCTTTGATCGCCATTATACATTTCCCTCCTTCATCTCAATTGCTCCAAATGGACATACATTTGCGCAAATACCACATCCTTTGCAATGATCCATATCAAATGCCAGACGCTTGCCATCGACAACCGGAATACATCCATCCGGACAAGTCGGTGTGCACAGCAGGCACTGTTTGCATTTATCAGCTACATATACCGGCGTGTTAGTACGCCATTCTCCTGTGTTAAACAGTTTGGACGTACCACCGGCAAATACCATCAATCCCTCTGTCAGATCCTGATGAGGTGTCTTTTCATTGATTTTGGTAATATCGGTTCTCATCTCTTGTTCTCCTATCTTAAACTCTATTCATTTTATTGATGCTGCAGGCTGTGTTGCTGATGCTTTCTTTCTACATTCGCAGTGCTGTCGCCTACATCAATGCTTCTACCGCATCAAACGCCATTTCCAGTGCTTTCATGTTACCATCGATCACTTCCGGCTTCTTTGCAAATTTATGTTCATAAGATGCCCGCATCTCTGTAATAAATTTGTCACGAGGCATCACCTTGCTGACTGCAACAATAGCAGCTAACATCGGTGAATTCGGAAAATTCTTGCCCAACGCATCCACCGAAATTTTACGACCATCCACAGTGTACACATCACCTTCATATCCTTTGAGATGCTCCATGATCTCCTCTTTAGACTTTGGTGTGTTTACAATGATCGCACCCTCTTTCTTAAGACCTGCTGTGACGTCAACAGACTCTAACAGCGTCTCATCCACAACGACCACATAATCCGGATGGTAAATATTTGAATGAACGCGGATCACATCCTGACTGATACGGTTGTACGCTGTGATCGGCGCCCCCATACGTTCCGGACCATACTCCGGGAATCCCTGCACATTCTGTCCTGTCTTAAACGCAACATCTGCCAGCAAAAGTGCTGCAGTCTTAGCACCCTGTCCACCTCTGCCATGCCATCTGATTTCTATTCCATTCTTCATGGTGTCCTCCGTCTCGTGAATATTTTTCATGTAATTGTTCATTTTTTCTCAACAATACTATTATATAGGGTGTATCGAAAAAGTAAAGCGAGAAAGTTTCTTTTCTTTCACTTTGCAGATGAATAAAATTCACCTGCGCACCTGTTGCGAGTTTTCTTGATACTGGTATACTATTGGTAATAGTGTCTGCACATATATGAAGCGGCTGTTATCACATATTCATAAGCCGTACTATCGCATTTTTACCGCAGAGCAAGGAGGATATTTATGAGCAAAGTAAAAAAAATCGTACTTACCGGTGGCGGCACAGCCGGCCACGTCACCCCGAATATTGCATTACTCCCTGAGCTTAAAAAACAAGGGTACGATGTACATTATATTGGTTCCTATGAGGGAATTGAACGCACATTGATCAAAGAGCAGGGGATCCCTTATTACGGGATTTCCAGTGGTAAACTTAGACGTTATATTGATGTCAAAAACTTAAGTGATCCTTTTAAGGTAGTAAAAGGTCTCGGTCAGGCAATTCGATTATTGGGCAGAATCAAGCCGGATGTTGTGTTTTCCAAAGGTGGATTTGTGTCTGTCCCTGTCGTATTGGCAGCAAAGTTTCGTCACATTCCCTGCGTGATCCATGAATCTGATATGACACCGGGTCTTGCCAATAAGATCTGCATTCCATGTGCGCACCGCGTATGCACTAACTTTCCAGAAACGATGAAGCATATTCCGGCAGAAAAGGCTGTACTAACCGGCTCCCCGATCCGCCAGGAGTTATTTAAGGGAAGTCGTGAAAAAGGTCTTGCATTCTGTGGTTTTGATGATACAAAACCGGTTCTTCTGATTATGGGTGGAAGTCTTGGTGCCGTAGCAGTCAACGATGCTGTCCGAGGCATATTGCCGGAACTGTTGCAAAAGTTTCATGTGATCCATTTGTGCGGTAAGGGCAAATTAGACGACTCGCTAAACGACACAAAAGGATATGCTCAATATGAATATATCGGACCGGAATTAAGAGACCTTATGGCCGCTGCCGATATTTTAATCTCTCGTGCCGGCGCAAATGCAATCTGTGAAATTTTGGCACTGCGCAAACCGAACATTTTAATCCCGCTGTCTGCTGAAGCCAGCCGCGGCGATCAGATCCTTAATGCTGCTTCTTTTGAAAAGTCCGGTTACAGCGTTGTAATACAGGAAAAAGATGTGACCAACGAATTATTGCTGAAGACGGTAAATGACGTGTACACGAACCGAGAACAATATATTCACGCCATGGACAAAAGTCAGTTGAATAATTCCATTGAAAAAATCGTGGGATTGATCAATGAGGCGCGTAAGCATAACCGCCGTCTGAACAGAAAACAGAAATGAGGATAACGAAACTATGGCACTACCAAATGATCCAATGATATTACTCAGTTACGTCAACACCCAGCTTAGGGACTTCTATCCCTCTTTGGAGGAAATGTGCAAGTCCCTGAGTATTGAGCAGGAAACCTTGTGCAAAACACTTGCCGGAATTGATTATCAATATGATCCTGCCAGGAATCAATTTGTATAATAAAGCGTCAGGCAGTAGCGGAACATGCCGTTACTATGCGCAAACATTAGGCAGTAGCGGACTTGTCATAAGCAAGCATTACGCAGTAATGATCTTACCGGAAATGTCGCGTGAAACCCACATGGACATTCCTGATCCGTGATTTCCAAAGGGACGGCTATGAAACCCGAAGCGGTGGTAAAAGCTGTCCCTTTTATATGCTGCCATCAGGCTGACCATAACCGTTTCACCGTCCATCACATCTTTCTGAATGTAATCCAACACTCTGCCGATCAGTTCTGTCCCAATATGATACCCTTGATAGTCCGGATGCACAATGACATCCGTAATAAAATATGTATATCCACCATCACTGACAATACGTGCCATTCCTACAGGACGTTCTCCATCCATCGCAACACACAAATAAAAAGAGTGCTGCAATGCAATAGATGCACGTTTTTCTGTGACTTGTATCCAGTCAACTGCCGCACGCAGTGCATTATAATTTTCTACCGTGATATTATTTGTAAATGTAATTGTAGATTTCATAGTCATCCTCTTTTCTGTATACTCATGCCTACAGTGTATCGCAATCATAATCTTTTCACAAGTCCCCAAATATATTGTCTATTTTACACTCCGGATGCATACAATGAGAATAGTAATAGTTTCCGCATAAGACACTTGCCGCAAAACAGTGTTCTGCGGACGCAAATTGATTTCAATGCAGGAAAGGGAGAAAGCACCTATGAAACTCATGACCAGGCAAATCCGCACCAGTCTGAAAAATTGTCACAGCGATATGCAGTTGACGCTCGAGGATGACATTAATGTACCTGACAGCAAGCCCGATATTGAACACATCATTAAAATCCAGGGGGAGATCCATGTACAAGAAACCTCAGCTGAGACAGATCGCGCCATTATTCGCGGTCAATTAAGCTTCTCCCTCCTTTATTTAAGCGACGTGGATTTTCGCCAAATACATACTATGCAGGGACAGATTCCTTTTGAGGAAAGCATCAATTTAGAGAACGCCAACCCAGATCAGGAAGTTCACTGTCATTATGATTTGGAGGACTGCCGAGCCAGTCTCATCAACTCGCGCAAGATCAGCGTTCGTGCAATCCTAAGTCTTCATTGCTGCCAGGAAGAGGAACACATACTCGCCATCGGAACCGGCATTGTTTCGGACGATGCAGTGCAGGCAGAGATGGGCGATCCCACCCCGCCGGCCGGTGTTGAACAACAACTGGCACCTATGTCCGTTACCACAATGACCTCCCACCAAAAAGATCTGTTTCGGATCAAAGATGAAACCTCGCTGCCGAAGGGAAAACCAAGTTGTGAAAATGTATTGTACTATGAGCTATCCACGCAGGGTCTTGCAACAAGGCTCGTTGATGACGGTATCCGGATCACCGGCGATCTTCTGATATTTGTTTTATACACCCCCGAAGATGATGAGCGCAATTTGGAATATTTTGAAACTGAATTGCCATTTGACGGCATCGTCTCTTGTAGTGGCTGCCACGAAGATATGGTTGCTGATATTGAAATTGTTCCCGGCAAAAAATCACTGGAATGCCGCAGCGATGAAGACGGCGAAATGCGCATCTTTGATGTAGAACTTTCTTTGCTGCTGGATATCAAGTTCTATGAAGAAGAACATTTCGACTGCTTGCAGGACGCCTACTCCACCTCCTGTGATCTTCGTTTGACTAAGAGCAATTCGCATGCCAAACAATTATTGCTCAAAAATCAGAGTGCAGTACGTGTTTCGGACCACATCAAAGTCAATCCCGAAAAGGACAACATTTTGCAAATATGCAACGCTACCGGAACGATCCAAATTGATGAACAAACCATTGTCACGGATGGTATCTCTATCGAAGGTGCAGTAGAACTGGATATCCTATATATCACCGAAGATGATCTGCATCCGCTAAACGTATTGCAGGCAAGCATTCCTTTTCAACATACCATTGAAGTACGCGGCATTTCTCCGGAAGATGATTACGAACTGCAGACCGACATCAGCAGTATCAATGTACTCATGCTCGACCGTGAAGAACTGGAAGCTAAACTTGTATTAAATCTCTGTGTTCTCGTCTTTACTGAATGCTGTAACGATGTTGTGACTGACATCGAAGAGCATGAAATTGACATGGAAACCTTTCAACAAATGCCGGGATTAGTTTGTTATGTAGTACAAACCGGCGATACACTATGGGATATTGCCAAACTGTTCCGCACCACCACAAATGACATTCGCACAATCAATGAATTAGAGTCTGATGCTGTCACTCCCGGTGACAAACTGATCCTCTTAAAGCAAACAGACGGTATTCTTTAGTGTTGCGAAACATAACTTAAAAGCCTATCAGCATATCTCAGAATAATAAAGAGTCAACGGATCACGCTATATCAGCATGACACGAAACAACAAAAGGCCAACGGGTCACGCTACATCAGCATGACACGAAACAAAAAAAGGCCAACGGATCACGCTACATCAGCATGACACAAAACAACAAAAGGCCAACGGATCACATTCTGTCTCTGCTCACATAACAGAAACAGAATGAATCCATTGGCCCCTATCACTTTTTATGTATTTATTACTTGATAACCTTGATCCATCCTTCCGGTGCTTCAATATGACCCATCTGGATACCAGTCAATGTTTCACGTAATTTTGTCATGATCGGTCCCATCTCATCCATACCACTTGGCATGCATATCTCGTTACCATGATCAACAATCTTTCCAACCGGAGAAATAACGGCTGCTGTACCACAAAGTCCACATTCTGCAAAGTCTTTCACTTCTTCAAAAAGAACTTCTCTCTCCTCAACCTCTAATCCAAGATAATCCTTAGCCACTGTTACCAATGAACGTCTTGTAATAGATGGAAGAATACTATCTGATTTTGGTACAACTAATTTATTATCTTTGGTTACAAAAAGAATGTTAGCTCCACCGGTCTCTTCGACCTTAGTACGTGTACCAGGATCCAAATACATATTCTCATCAAAGCCATTCTTATGTGCATCTACAATTGCATGCAAGCTCATTGCATAGTTCAGACCAGCTTTGATATTACCTGTTCCATGAGGTGCTGCACGGTCAAAATCCGAAACACGGATAGTAATTGGCTTTGCGCCACCCTTAAAGTATGGTCCTACAGGAGTCGTGAATACACGAAACTGATATTCACTCGCCGGTTTTACACCGATAACAGCATCACTACCAAACATATATGGACGGATGTACAAGGTTGCTCCAGATCCATATGGTGGTACATAATCTATATTTGCCTCAACTACTTTAGCAATAGCCTCCACAAAACGATCCTCCGGGAATACCGGCATCTCAAGTCTTGCTGCAGACTGTGCCAAACGCTGTGCATTTAGGTCAGGGCGAAAGCACACGACATGACCGTCCTCTGTTGTGTATGCCTTTAATCCTTCAAATACTGTCTGCGCATACTGCAATACACAGGCACACTCGCTCATGGTGATCTGGTCATCCTCAATCAAGGCACCATCATCCCATGCGCCATTCTTGAAGTTGGATACATAACGCTTATCTGTCTTTACATAACCAAATCCAAGATTGTTCCAATCAATGTCTTTCTTTGCCATATTATTACTTCCTTTCCTAATATCCGTTTCAGACAAACTGCGTCTGCCTCAAGCGAAATACATTATTTGAACTTCATTTTACGCCTTGATTCTCAGAGTGTCAAGATAAAGTATACAAGTATACTATTTCTATAATTTCGCCGATCCCTTATCCGTCGAATACTCTTAACAAAGGATTCTTTAATCTTCTATCTGACGAATACGATTTACATGTCTTTCTTCTCCCGAAAATTCAGTATGCAAAAACGTATCAACAATCTTTAATGCAAGACCCGGTCCAACCACCCGTGCCCCCATAGCAAGAATATTGGCGTCATTATGTTCTCTCGTTGCCTGTGCGCTAAATGTATCATGACAAACTGCCGCACGAATACCTTTTACCTTATTCGCAGCGATAGAAATCCCAATACCTGTACCACAGATCAAAATGCCCTTGTCACATTCTCCATCTACTATTGCCTTTGCAACCGCCTTGGCATAAACCGGATAATCGCATGGTGTCTCATCCAGACAGCCATAGTCTTTATAAGGAATTCCTTTCCCTTCCAGATATGCTTTCACTTCCTGTTTCAAGCTGTATCCGCCATGATCACTACCCAATGCTATCATCTTTTTCTTCCTCCTCCAATCGGTGTATTGTAAGTCTGATTCTCTCCTCAATCTCTTCAAAGCATTTTTCATATGCTTCCTCTTCCGCTCCGTACGGATCTGACACATCCGTCTCTACTCCGGCAAATTCCCCCAAAGTATAAACCGCATAACCATCTCCATACGTTTCCAAAAATTGTACCTTCTCCGGAAATGTCATTGTTAGGATCAATGTTTTATCAGTTAACTCTTCTTTCTGCAATTGCATTGACTGTGAATGATTTCCCGGCGTCATCTCATGCTTACTAAGCAAAAGATTTACCTTTGGGCTGATCGGCTCCTCAAATAATACAACCAGTCCTCTCGAATATGGCTCCGGCATATAAACAGCCGCCTCCGAACGGTAGATCCCTTCTGCGATGGGACTTAGCAACGTGTTGGATGTGCATACAAAAAATATTTTGTCATATGGTCTCATCGTGTTACGCTCCTTTCACGCCTCAACTATGTGATACCCAGCAGCTTTGAGCATCCGGTTCATAATAGCCTGTCCCAAATTATCATCCTCAAAACTTTCTGCAAAGATATACTCAGCCCCCAAATGATCCATTTCTCTCAATATGTCATATAACCCCGCAGCAATAGATCCCTCACATTTTCTAGAACCAATGCTATAAACAATGCCACTTGGATAACAATTCGCTGTCTCCTGTGCAGCGATCACTGCTACCTTGTATCCCTCCTTTTGTTTATCATGTACCATCTGTAAGATAGACGCAACGACCTGTTTTGTTTCTCCCTCTACAATCGTCAATTGACCTTTCGGCGCATAATGTCGATATTTCATTCCCGGCGCCTTTGCTACAATCCCCGGCTTAACTTCTCGGCTGAGCACTGCCGGATCAACTTCTACATTTCCCAATACTTCTCGAAGCATCTCCAATGTAATATAACCAGGTCTAAGCACCATTGGCACATTCCCTGTCAGATCCACGATCGTTGACTCCAAACCAATTCCCACTTCTCCGCCGTCAATAATCATATCAATACGCCCCGACAAATCCTCGATAACGTGCTCTGCTTTGGTCGGACTCGGTCTGCCGGATAGATTTGCACTCGGTGCTGCTATATATACTCCAGACTGCCGAATCAATTCTTTAGCAATTGGGTGCGATGGCATTCGTATTGCAACCGTATCTAAGCCACCTGTTGTTGATTTAGGCACAATATCTGCTTTTGGCAGAATCATCGTAAGCGGTCCCGGCCAGAATGCTTCCGAAAGCTTTTTGGCCGCTTCCGGGACATCCGCCGCCAGTTCATATAAACTTTTTACCTCTGAGATATGTACGATCAATGGGTTATCGGACGGTCTTCCCTTGGCCGCGTATATATGATTAGCAGCTTCTTTATGTAATGCATTTCCTCCAAGACCATATACCGTCTCTGTCGGGAACGCCACCAAGCCATCGTTCCGAAGTACCTGACATGCCTCCTGCAACTCCTCATCGCCAAACTGCTCCGGATTGACCTGCAGTATTTTCGTCTCCATTTGAATCCTCTTTTCTTTGCTTAGTTTCCCCAGATTCCCCTAAATAATACAATACCCCCATTCCAATTGCCTGTGCAACCTTTTTCTGATACTCTGCTTCCTGTAACTGCTTTGCTTCCTGCAGATTCGACAAAAAACCACATTCCACAATTACCATTGTGCTCGTTGTATTTTTCAGCAGATAATAATCCGCATTTGCCTTGATCTGTCTGCGATTATCGGGTGCTACATCTCGTTTCAACGTTTCTTGGATCTTAGCGGCCAACTGTTTGCCGCTTTCAGAGGTTGCCTGGTAAAACACCTGCGCCCCTCTCGACGTCGCATCTGTATAGCTGTTTTGATGAATACTGACAACAACATCCGCATCGCACCCATTCATAATGCTGACACGTTTCGCCATATCTGCGCGTTTCTTATTCGTATCAGATTCCTCATATAATCCCTGATCCGCCTCACGTGTCATTATCACCTGACAGTCATTGCGTTCCAATACCTTTTGCAATTGTTTTGCTATTGCCAGATTGATATCCTTTTCGTATACACCATCAACGCCAATCTTACCCGGATCTACTCCTCCGTGACCACTATCGATCACAACAGTGTATTTTGCTGTTTTTTGATTCAATGTATGCACACTGATCCACCGATCTGCATCCATCACCAAAAAACCAACAGACATTAACAAACCAACAATAATTCCAATTCCGTATTTCTTCCCCCATTGCTTCAAAAAAGATACATTATTCATACGCAGGCCACATTGTGGCATCCTCCGCCATTATTCTATACATATCTATGAAGCAAAAAACATACTAATGATAGGAATCCCAATTAATGTTTCACATACTTCTCAATCATATTCCACACAGAGGCATCTTCCAATCCCAGTTTCCAAAAGGCAACTCCACCCAGATTCGCATCCGATACCGCTTTCATCTTAAGTTCCAACGATTTCGCATCCTCAATCCAAATTTTATGAACCGTTCCACTCTCTGTATATTCTACATAATTCATTCCTGTTGCATCATCCCAAGTTGCCTTTTTGCCGGAATCCTTAAGCACAGTCTGCGCACCTTTCATAGAGCACGCCTCGGATGATAACTTTGCTTTCCCACCCTTTGTCTTCTCTTTCCAATGTCTGGAATAGAACGGCAATGCTATAACCATCTGCTCTGCAGGGACTTCCTCACCTACTTCCTGTATGGAATTCGTCACATAACTGATTGAAGAAACCGGACCGGCTTCCTTACTGCCGGCATAATGCTCATCGTATGACATCGTGATCACATAGTCAGCAACCTCTGCCTGCTCTTTGCGATTATAATATGCCGAAATTCCTCCCGCAGGCGGGTAATTGTCTATAGACAAAACAACTCCATTATTGCGGCACATAATTCCAAGTTCCCTTACAAACTGTATAAAATCCTCGCCGGAATCCTTTTTAACATTCTCAAAATCAATGTTAATTCCGTCAAGATCGTATCGTATTGCCTCGGCAATCAGATTCTTGACTAATTTTTGACGTTTGCTCGTTGTACCCAGCACTTTGCCAATCTTCATCTTAGGGCCAAAATCACTGCACAGTGCCCATACCTGTACACCGGCCTGATGTGCCGTCTGCACATAAGAATCGGAAGCCAGTGATGTAACATTGCCATCATTATCCGACGTCTCAAACCAAGTAGGCGCCACGACATTCACACCTTTTGTTGCAGATAATAAACCGGATAATCTTCCATTAGCTGACTGATTCGTCACCTGATGCCACACTAAATTCACCTGCTTATCCATTAGGATATGGCTATAGGACTCCTCACGAAATGTTGTTTCTGACTGTTTCTTATAGGTTTCCTTCATCTTCTTAGCCTGTACGTATCCTATCACACCTGACTCAGACATCACTTTCATAAATCCTGTGTCCTTATTTTCACCGGCAAGCACACGAAGCTTCTGTCCCGACTTTACATCTTGCAGGATCGGACTCTTAATGCTCTGTTTATTGCGGATTTGCACATCATCCTTCGCATCCGCATAGCTTATATCCTTATTGTATACCGTGTGGATCACAATACGATTTGGCTTTTTGTATTGTTTATAATCCATCGCCGTGTACTGCTGAACATAGTCCAAAGCCACATAAACAACATTGTCCTGTGCTACAGCAATTGTATAATCCTTGCTATCACGGCTTTTATTATTAATATAACAATCTTTACTGTTTAATGCAGCGGAGATCAGCTTGGTCGAAGTTGTATATAACAGCATATTTTCATTGGCATCCCAATAAAAACGATGATTTAACTTCTCTGTCACAAATTCTCTATCTACATAAATATGACCATCTTTCTCGATAGCTTTTAGTCCACATATATCATCGTCCAACACAACCGGCATCATCCCCTGATCGGTCACCTGAAAATACTTTGTCAGACTCATGTGCGTTTTGTTTGGTGCAAATTTCTTAAGCATGATCACTGCAAGGATTGCTGCCAAAGCCAAAAGCACAACCACTACTCCAATGGTAATCCTCTTCTTGTTCTTCATTCGTCAAAGCCCTCATTTCTTAATCGTACTAGTCATACAACAATACTCTGTTTCAGTATACCACTTTTCCCTCTATCGGGCAAACTGAAATATCGGAGAGACATCGGGGCCCTGACGTCTCTCCGAAAAAGGTTGTGTGCGAAGTTTCGCACAGACATACATTCCCGTTATCAGCCATCCTGCCAATAAACGGTTTTACTCAAAATTCCGTAATATGATCAAAATCAATCTCACATATTTTGCCTGCTTCATCGCCAACATAACTCTTCATGTAATAATGATCCTCCATGACCTGATGCAGCACTCTGGCATCCCTCGTCGAATAGAGCACACCGTCTACCCGCACCGGCACACCAACGCGCTCTGCATCAGATATTTCGGAAATCACCCAAGAATACATTGACTCCCGCAGACCTGTTGATTTTCTCTCCAATTGCTTATCCCCCTTTGCTCGATGACAGTACGACTTTCCTGAACATTGGTTGTATATTGTGACATGTCAATCTTTCATACTGCTCACCCATGCTCCTGCAGTTCATAAATCATAAACCACAGGGCTCAAATCGCTCATATGAAAATCACAATTTCCATATAAACCATACTTGAATCACTGAGAATCGAATCCCTATCATACGCCGCAATCGGAACCTTTTGGTTATTTCAGAATACACTGCTATTATGCGAGACACAGTGTTTGAAACAAAAGTATCATATCCGTCCTTTTAACGAAACATCATCACCTCCTACACATCGGGTTCGTTTCTCTGAGGGCATTATATGCTCCCTGCAAACATTCTGGCAATACCAAATCGACAAATTGATATTAGAAAACAACCTCTAAACTTTGTTAGTATTTACCAACTTTTTGTTTTTTTTGATAGATTTTAAATAGATTTCAAAATATTTGGAGAAATTGAGAATATTCTCCACGTATGCTTTTGTTCAAACTGACGAAATCTATAATTAGCATATTTCATTCCATTTTAAGTACATAGACAACGCAGCTTTGATCCGATAGCAGACTTTCCTATCGTTTGACTTCTTTTCAGTATTATTTTATACTGAATATATAAAGAACATAGGTCGGTATGACAACTCATCCCGACCGCATATTCTAGCTTTTTATAAGGCTTAATATTAATTATTGACGAAGGGAAGTGAGCCTATGCGAATTGAAAAAATCAATGAACATCAGATCCGTTGTACGTTGTATCAAAAAGATTTAAAGGACCGCGAAATCCGCATTAGCGAATTGGCATACGGAACCGAAAAAGCTCGGGCTCTTTTTCGAGATATGATGCAGCAAGCGTCCTACGAATTTGGATTTGAGGCAGATGATATCCCATTAATGATAGAAGCAATTCCAATGCTTCCGGATGCACTTATTTTGTTGATCACCAAAGTGGAAGATCCCGATGAATTGGATACCCGCTTTTCAAACTTTACTGACGATCCGTCAGAGCATTATTTGGATGATTCCTCGACAGATGATTTTGTAATCATTAACGATGACGAAGAGTTTGATGCAGATGACTTTGATATCGATGGACCGGATTCCGCAGAGGATATGAATATTGAGCAAATGCTCAATAAAGTTAATTCTCAAACAAAATGGCCCGGTCATGGAAAAGCAGATGCCGTCCTGGATCAGCTTTTCCATGGTAATGTGCAAAAAGAATCGAAGGACAACAAAGCCACTGCCGACAAGAACAAACCCGACATCAATTTGGAACACCCTATGGAACCAGATGTAGATGTTAATGAGGCACTTGTAGATATTACCCGTATATTCTCATTCTCCTCTCTCGAGAAACTGGTTGAAATGTGCGGGCATTTACGCAACTTTTATAATGGACCTAATACAGCTTACCGCTCCACCTCTTCGGGTAAATATTATATCATTTTGCATAGAGGGATTTATGACCTTGCCCGCTTTGCCAGAGCTGAAGCTGTTGCAGCCGAGTACGGTACACCTTGTCCGAACAATCATGCTGCTCCGCAGTTTCTCGCAGAACATTGTGAAGTTTTGATCGCCGACCGCGCTGTTCAAGTTCTTGGCACCCTCTAAATGACGGATATAAACATCAAAAGCCATTGCTTAACTGATAAGCGACTGCCCCAATGTCAATCTTTCGGGCAACCTATCAAAGCAATGGCTTTTTTATGATTGTTTACTATGAAAACAGTTCTATTATGCCTCTTTCTTGGCCAGATACTCATTTACATTTACAACAAGCTCATCTGCGTTCATGCCATGAACCATAGCCGCTTCATCCAATGTCTCTCCCTGTGCAGAAGGACATCCGATGCAGTGCATTCCTGATGCCATAAGAATTGCTGCAATGCCCGGATCAATTTTAAGCATATCTGCGATTATCATATCTTTATTAATTGTTGCTGCCATATTTATTACCTCCATTATATGATATATTCAGCGATACAGGCAGAATGACTGCTGTTCGCTTAAGTACGCACCGATTATAACACTCTCTTTCTATAAAAACAAGCTGTAATTTTTTATTACTGACTCATAACAAAAAAAGCAGTCAGTCTGTCATTCATCAACAAACTGGCTGCTAATTTTGTTTATAGTTGTTTCAACCATAAATTAAGCCTCAGAAATTGCTCCGGATGGGCATGTTCCTGCACAAGCTCCACAAGAAATGCAGCTATCTGCATCAATTTCATAATGAGCCTCACCCTCAGAAATTGCTCCTACAGGGCATCCACCTGCACAAGCTCCACAGCTTACGCAATCATCACTAATAACATATGCCATTATAAAGTACCTCCTTTTGATTTAAGTATGGCTTAATTTTAATACAATTCATCTAAAATGGCAACCCCCAAAATTCTCCAAACGCCCTGTTTTACTGGGTTAGACGCAACTTACCAAACGTACGTTTACGCCCAATATCTTATTTAAGCTTTTAAAAAAGCGCGTGTTTTCGATAGCGCTCGGCAAGTAGTTGTAACTAACTCCGTTAATTTGTCAAGATGATTTATTGATATTTTTTATCATTAATTCAAACTTTACACATTTGAAGCTGCTGCTTGTTTTTCCGGAAAGAACATTATATGATAATAACCACATATACCATAAATAGAAATGAGGACTTCAATGAACAATTATAAATTAACAATACAATATGATGGCACACGCTACAGCGGTTGGCAAAAGCAGGGCAATACTGCTGATACGATCCAAGGTAAAATTGAAACCGTATTGCAAAAATGGCTGAAAGAAGACATTGAGATCCATGGATCCGGTCGCACGGATGCCGGCGTCCATGCCCTATGTCAGGTGTCCAATTTCAAAACATCTGCTACCTTATCGTGTCCACAGATCATGGCAGCGCTTAACCAATATTTACCGCAAGACGTTCGGATCACAAGCGTGACACAGGTAGATCCACGATTTCACGCACGCCTCAATGCTAAGCAGAAACACTACCGTTACCAAATTGACAACGGCTCTGCCGCTGAAGTGTTTGAGCGAAAATACATGACTCGCTTTGCAGATACGGACTATTTCTATAAATTATGCAGACAAACCGGTCACTTATCCGCCACATTTGGCGATAGTTCTGTCAACACGGATATTTCAAGACCGTCTGAAAGAAACAATGTGGCATCCAACAACACAATGCCGCCTCAAAGAAACAATGTGGCATCCAACAACACAATGCCGCCTCAAATAATATACGATTTGAAAGCAATGCAGAAAGCCGCTGCCCTGTTGTGCGGCGAACACGATTTCAAAAGTTTTTGCGATAATAAGCGTATGAAGAAGTCAACCGTCCGTACAATTACGAATCTGACCATTCGAAATGAAAATAACAAAATGATACTTGACTTTTATGGGAATGGCTTTTTGTATCATATGGTACGCATTCTGACCGGCACTCTGTTAGAAGTTGGCATTGGGCTAAAAAGTCCTGAAGATATCCCTGCCATTCTACAGGCACAAAAAAGAGAGGCAGCCGGTTTCACTGCCCCTCCACAAGGATTATTTCTTATGAATGTTACTTATTAGCCGTTCTCAGCAAATGCATCCAAGATAGCATCTGCTGGCACTACTCAACTAATGTATCTAAGATGGCGCCTGCGACTTCCTCTTTTGTCATTTTCGGCAGCTCGCGGGCTCCTTCTCTTGTGATCAAGGTCACCACATTTGTATCCACGCCAAACCCGGCTCCTTCTACTTTCAAGTTGTTCGCAACAACCAGGTCCAAATGCTTTTTATCCAATTTTTTACGGGAATTTTCCAACATATTCTCTGTTTCCATAGAAAATCCGCATAAGATCTGTTTCTCTGTGCGATGTTCTCCCAAATAACCCAAAATGTCTTTCGTGCGTGTAAGTGCGATCGCTGCTTCGCCATCTGTCTTTTTGATCTTATTGTCTGCTACAGTAGCAGGTGTATAATCGGCCACTGCAGCGGCTTTGATAATAATATCCTGCTCTGCCATGCGGGAAGTAACTGCCTGAAACATGTCTTCTGCGCTTTCTACCGGAACGACATCTACAAAGAGCGGCGGTTCTAAAGAAACCGGTCCGGACACAAGTGTCACCTGCGCGCCTCGCTGCATAGCAACTCTCGCAAGCGCATATCCCATTTTACCTGTGGAACGATTAGAAATAAAACGTACCGGATCAATTGCTTCAACGGTCGGACCGGCAGTAACAAGTACTTTTTTGCCTTCCAGATCCTTTTCGAAGCGAATCTCACGTAAAATATATTCCAATAAAACTTCTTCCGATGGGAGCTTACCCGCTCCAACATCTTTACAAGCCAGATATCCAACTGCCGGAGCAATAATTTCATAACCATAATGACGAAGTTTCTCCAAATTATCTTGAACGATTGGATTTTCGTACATGTTGGTATTCATCGCCGGAGCAATGATCTTTTTACATTTGCATGCCATGACAGTTGTTGTCAACATGTCATCCGCAATGCCGCCTGCAATCTTTCCAATAACATTCGCAGACGCCGGAGCGATCAACACCACATCCGCCTGTTTTGCCAGCGCGACATGCTCTACACTATATTGAAAATTGCGGTCAAATGTATCAACCAGACATTTGGTACTTGTCAATGTCTCAAATGTGATCGGATTAATAAAATTGGTCGCATTCTTCGTCATCAATACGTGTACCTGCACATGCATCTTCACAAGCATACTTGCCAGATTTGCGATCTTATATGCTGCAATACTCCCTGTCACACCGAGTACCACCGTTTTTCCTTTAAGCATCTTTCTTTCCTCCATGCGATATCTATCTACCACATCGTTTCAAACTAATTCGTTATTCTGCCTTACTGCACCGGGCCAAGCTAATTCGTTATCCCGCCTTACTGCACCGTTTCAAGCTAATTCGTTATTCCGCCTTACTGCACCGGGCCAAGCTCTCCGTGCTTCTCATAACGCGACACTTGATGAATCTTATTTTTTTCATCCACAAAGACCACCTTTGGCCGATGCGTTTTGGCTTCTTCCGGAGTCATTGATGCATAACACATAATGATCACATGGTCACCCACCTGAACCTGTCGTGCTGCTGCACCATTTAAGCAGATCATTCCACTGCCGGCTTCACCACAGATCGTATATGTCTCAAAACGATTGCCATTCTCTACATCAACAATCTGTACCATCTCATATTCTAAGATCCCAGCCGCATCCATCAGCTCCGGATCGATCGTTATACTGCCAACGTAATTCAGTTCCGCCTGCTTTACAACCGCACGGTGAATCTTTCCTTTTAGCATCGTAAGTTCCATAAGAATCCTCCATTCTTTTGCTTTGCAAAGTTTTTCTCAAAATCTCCGCATAATTTTTTTACTGTCGTATCCTGCACCTCAATGCTACTTTTCCGTAATAAAATTATCGATCAGACGTGTCTTTCCAATATATACAGCCATTGCCACAAGAACCGGCTCCTTAACCGTCTCTACCGGCTCTAATGTATTCCAGTCCACAACTTCTACATAATCAACCTTTGCAAGAGGTTCCGTTGCAATCTCATCCAAAATGATCTGACGGATCTTCGCTGCATCTGCCTCACCCGCCTTTAGTGCTTCCTTACCCTTTGCCAAAGACTTGCTGAGGATCAGCGCTGCTTCACGCTCCTGTGCACTTAAGTACGTATTGCGGGAACTCTTAGCCAATCCATCCTCTTCTCGAATGATCGGGCAGCCGACAATCTCAATACCAAAGTTCAGATCACTTACCATATGACGGATCACTGCAAGCTGCTGTGCATCCTTCTGCCCAAAATATGCTTTGTCCGGTACAACAATGTTAAACAATTTGGACACAACCGTACACACACCGCGGAAATGAATCGGTCTTGTTTTTCCACAAAGACCACCCGTCAGCGTTGTCATATCAACAAAAGAAGAAAAATCCTTGTGGTACATTTCGCTTGGATCCGGATGGAAAATAAGACTTGCACCTGCTTTTTCACAAAGTGCTGCATCACGATCCATATCACGTGGATAGCTTTCCAAATCCTCTGATGGGCCAAACTGCATTGGATTTACAAATACACTGACAACGACACGATCATTTTCTGCAACCGCACGGTCGATCAAACTCTTGTGTCCTTCATGGAGATATCCCATTGTTGGGACAAGACCCACTGTCAGTCCCTCCTTACGCCATTGTTTTACCTGCTCTCTGACTTCCGCTATTGTCTCTACTATTTTCATGATCCCATGTCCTTTCTGCTCTCAATTAATACAATTTATCTAAAACATCATCGCTGATCTGGAACGTATGCTCCTGTGCCGGATAACTTCCTGCTCTCACTTCATCGCCATACGCCTGAAATGCTTCTTTCATAACGCTTCCGACATCTGCAAAACGCTTTACGAACTTCGGCACATAATCCGAAAACATACCTAACATATCCTGATAAACCAAAATCTGTCCGTCACATCCTGCACCCGCACCAATACCGATCGTCGGGATTGTCAATTTCTTCGTAATAATAGAAGCTAATTTCGCCGGAATGCATTCCAATACAACAGCAAAAGCACCTGCTTCCTGTACAGCCAAAGCATCCTCGATCAGCTTTTTAGCTGCCTCTTCGCTCTTGCCCTGCACTTTATTACCGCCAAATGCATTAATAGACTGCGGTGTCAGTCCCAAGTGTCCCATAACCGGGATACCCGCTGCCGTAATTGCCTTTATCTGTTCTACAACAGCAGCTCCACCTTCCAGTTTTACAGCGTTTGCGCGACCCTCTTTCATTAATCTGCCGGCATTCATAACCGCATCGTAAACCGATGTCTGGTATGACATAAATGGCATGTCAACCACAACCATAGTATCTTTGGTTCCTCTTGCAACGGCTGCTCCATGATGGATCATGTCTTCCATCGTCACAGAAATCGTATCCTCATAACCAAGAATAACATTCCCTAAGGAGTCACCCACCAAAATACCGTTAATGCCTGCTTCATCCATTAATTTTGCGGTGGAATAATCATATGCGGTGAGCATCGTTAATTTCTCACCTTTTTCTTTTGCTGCCTGAAATGTACTTACTGTGTTTTTCATGTTTCGTCCTTTCCGGATATCCGCTGCTCTTCAGTCGGATTCCTATCACTTAACTCAAAAAGCTGTCGCATGGCGGTATCATCTCGTCCTTTATATTTTTGTTCTGCGATCTTAACCAATACTTTGCCAAGCACTCGGTACACTTCCCCCGCCTCGCTGTCTGCCAAGGCGTCTAAGTGTTTATGAACCGTTTCTGTATCACCACGATCAACCGGTCCTGTCAGAGCCGCTACCGGTCCCTTGTCCAACATATTGGACACATTACCCATAACAAGCGGACGAAGCAATCCAACGCTGTCCTCTCGTGCAAAACCACACTGTTCCAACAGATCCAACACAGTTTGAAACAATGCAATCATATCATTGCTCACCATCGCCGCCGCTGCATGATATTTTACCTTGTTCTCTGCCTGCAGATAAAGCACGGTATGTCCTAATTCACGAAACATCTGTGCCAGTGGTTCATATGCTGCCGGCATTCCCTCTGCCACCAAATAAGCAGTTGAAAAATTTTGATAGGAAGTAAATCGATCGCTGAACGCGTACATCGGATGAATCGAACAACCAACAGCTCCGGTCTGCTCAATTCCAGAAAATACATTAGATGACAAAGAGCCACTACAGTGGCACAAAATTTTACCTGTTAAATCGTATCCTGCAATGCAATCCCATACTTCACTGATCACGCCATCCGGCGTCGTGATCATCAGGGTGTCGCTCGCTTCTACAATATCCTGCAATGATTTATAAACCGTTGTATCGGTAAATTCTGCTGCTTGCACAGCACTCTGCGTAGTTTTACTATAGAAGCCCGTCACTTCTACACCGGCGTCACCGAGGTATTTCCCCATTGTTACGCCTACACGGCCTGCTCCAATAATACCAATTCGCATATCATCAAACCTTTCTATGCTCTACGCGCTTGTCTCTGATGCAGTTTCTCTCGAATACCGCTCATTCCTTGTGCAATTGTAATTGCCATAAAGATCACTTAACGTCTTTTCTCATTATACAACCGCACAATCAGACAAATAATAGCACAGTCTCTTTTTTTTGTAAAGAAGTTAACTGCCTCCGGTATGTTTTGCTCTGCATCCCTCTACGCTACGAGAAGTTTCCTATAAAGTAAAAAAGAGCAAAACCAGCGTTTTGCTCTGCTTCCCTCTACGTTACGAGCATTTTCCTATACTCTTAAAAAAAGTAAGAAGCAGGGCTTACGCCCTGCCTCTTACATTACATTAAATATATGCTTTCATGCAAATATAACCAGCCTCCGAGAAGAGGCCAATTCCTTTTTCTATAATTACGAAACAGTTCTAAAACAGTTCCGTTGGCCTGTATTATAGAAAAAGATCTGCACAGAAAGGAGCAAAATTATTTCTGAGGACCTGCAGCAACAAGTGCCTTACCAGCCTCATTACCCTCGTACTTGGCGAAGTTCTTCACGAATCTGCCTGCAAGATCCTGAGCCTTAGCTTCCCAATCAGCAACATCTGCATATGTGTCACGAGGATCTAAGATTCCGCTGTCAACACCCGGAAGCTCTGTAGGAACTTCGAAGTTGAAGTGTGGAATTGTCTTTGTTGGAGCCTTGTTGATGTCTCCGCTAAGGATTGCATCAATGATTCCACGAGTATCCTTGATAGAGATACGCTTACCAGTACCATTCCATCCTGTATTAACAAGATATGCCTTAGCACCACTCTTCTCCATCTTCTTAACAAGCTCTTCAGCATACTTTGTAGGATGCAGCTCTAAGAATGCCTGTCCGAAGCAAGCGGAGAATGTAGGAGTTGGCTCTGTGATTCCACGCTCTGTACCTGCAAGCTTAGCTGTAAATCCAGACAAGAAATAGTACTGTGTCTGCTCAGGTGTCAAAATAGATACCGGAGGAAGTACACCGAACGCATCTGCAGAAAGGAAGATAACGTTCTTAGCTGCTGGTGCAGAAGAAACAGGACGAACGATGTTCTGGATATGATCGATCGGATAAGATACACGAGTATTCTCTGTTACGCTCTTATCTGCGAAATCAATCTTACCATTCTCATCCAAAGTAACGTTCTCAAGAAGAGCGTCACGCTTAATTGCATTGTAAATATCCGGCTCGGACTCTTTGTCAAGGTCAATAACCTTAGCATAGCAGCCACCCTCGAAGTTGAATACACCGTTGTCATCCCAACCATGCTCATCGTCACCGATCAAGAGACGCTTAGGATCTGTAGAAAGTGTAGTCTTACCTGTTCCGGACAAACCGAAGAAGATTGCTGTGTTCTTGCCGTCCATGTCTGTATTAGCAGAGCAGTGCATAGAAGCCATACCCTTAAGTGGGAGATAGTAGTTCATCATAGAGAACATACCCTTCTTCATCTCACCGCCGTACCATGTATTAATGATAACCTGCTCACGGCTTGTGATGTTAAATGCTACTGCTGTCTCAGAGTTTAATCCAAGCTCTTTGTAGTTAGATACTTTTGCCTTAGAAGCGTTGTAAACAACGAAATCCGGCTCGAAGTTCTCAAGCTCTTCTGCAGAAGGCTTAATGAACATGTTTGTTACGAAATGAGCCTGCCAAGCAACCTCAACGATGAAACGGATAGCCATGCGAGTGTCTTTGTTAGCACCACAAAATGCATCTACTACATAAAGTTTCTTATTAGAAAGCTCTTTCTTAGCAAGATCTTTCAAAACTGCCCAATTCTCCTCAGAAAGCGGATGATTGTCATTAGCATACTCATCAGAAGTCCACCATACAGTGTCTTTAGAGTTCTCATCCATAACGATGTACTTATCTTTAGGAGAACGACCTGTATATACACCTGTCTTTACGTTAACTGCACCAAGCTCACTCTCCTGACCCTTCTCATAGCCTGTGAGATCTGCCTTAGTCTCCTCCTCGTATAACAACTCATAAGAAGGATTGTGCACAATTTCAGTTGTTCCAGTGATTCCATACTGTGTTAAATTAATTTCTGCCATCTTGAATCTAACTCCTTTTCTTATAATATAGTGTGATAACATTGCGGCTGTCATGCCTCTTTCCCGCATAGATCAAGCATTTACACGCTGTCCCTGCAGTGGACCTTTTTCAGCCATCGCAACCATTATACATGATTTGTCAAGAAAAAGCACTAAAAAAATAAATTTTATCCAAAAAAAGGCAAATTGACGAGAAACTTTATCGACAAACTGCCTTTTTTATGAATTATTTGGCAACGGTTCGATCTGTTGGATCGTAGTAGCCGCGCTTTGACTTCTTGATCTTCTTTGCCTTTGGTTTCTGAAATGGTCCTTTGGAAAATTTATCTCGAATCGTCGTTGTCGACTGATGTGCATGATCGTAAATCCATTTGGCATCCTCCACCTGCAGACGAATACAACCATGCGATGCCGCCTTGCCAAGCTTGCGGTATTCTGCCGCTTGCAAAGAATAGTGATTGCCCAAACGATCATAGGTTACTGAATGGAACATGTAAGGACCCGAATATCTGGTCGCATACTGGCCGTTCGAATTGTAACGCAGCACATGCCACCGTCCGGAACGACTCAAAGAATATGTCCCCTTACGCGTTGTGTGTCCGCTCATGCCCACCGAACAAACCATTGCTTTGACCGGAATGATAAACCCCTTTGCACCATCTTTTGCGTAGATCGTAACCATATTATCCCGCAGGCTGACTCTGATCTGATAACGCGCTTTACTGCCAAGCTTTTTGGTTGGATCAGACCGACGGCCTTTCTTATCAAAATACAACTTATATTTTTTGCCTTTGATACGTACATATTTCCAACCATTACATACAGCATAACCGCTCTTTTGGCTAAAGAAATAATAGTCTTTTTTGATCTTGCGGTAGCCCTTCAAACGGTTTCCTGCACTGTTATTATAGTATTTATAAGTTTTGCTGCCTTGCGTCTCCGTATGCCAGCCCGGTGAATTATCAGATTCCTGTTCCTCCTCGAGAATATCAAAATCCTGCTCAGCTGCGGCCGCAAGGCGAGTTAATGGATCAGCCTTCTGACTTTCTGCTGCCACACTGCCGGCACTATCGGAAATCATATAATGGTTTGTTCCTATGCAGACACCTGCTGCCAGTAAAACACTGCACAATCCCACTATAATTCGATTATTTTTAAATACTTTTTTCAAATCAGTTCTCCTTATACTTTTCTCTCATCATTGTATCAATAGTGTTTTTATCATATCATCTCTAATCTTTTCATACAACACAAATGTCATATAATTTTATCCGGTCAACCGCCAAACCTGTATTATATATTTACGATGCAGCCAGACGATCTCTTGCCACCACAAAAGGCACCTCCCCCAACGACAGGAAAAATGTGTGAAATCTCTTGTCGCTGTACTGTTTGCCCCATTTCGCCTTCGCTTGTTTCTGCAAATCAATAATCTCCAAATATCCGAGCGTATACTGCATATATCCCGCCGGTTCGGCAACAACTGCATCAAATATCGTCCGGCAGGCCGTCTTGTCATAGCCAAAATCCGTCAGATAATCTCGCACTTCCGCCTCTGTCCAGCCATTATAATTAACCTCCAGATCAACCTTTGCATAAATCGCTAACGTAAGCAGCGTATTTGTTTTCAAAAAGCTTGCCACATTTTTCGTCAAACCTGCCAGAGAATAACTGTACAATTCCGCATAAGTCCCCCATCCTTCTGTGTAACCGCCGATGTTCACGACGCTCCGCACCGGCAAAGGATTCTGCGACTGGTAAAAACAATTTTGATATAAATGTCCCGGATAGCCTTCATGTGCAATCGTTGTAAACGCTTTCGTAAGGTCATACTTTGCATTCCCGTTCAAATAAATCACATTGTCCTGATATGCATCTAATGGTGTTGTCAAATAAAATGCCGGACTAATATGTTCTTCTAACGATTTGTCAACATACTTCATTTGGCAAGACACTTCCGACGGCAGATCAGGAAATGATTTCTTGATCTGTTTCTTTAGATACTGCAACGTTTTGTCCGGCTCCTCTTCCGGGTATTTTACAGATAACGCTTTCTCATAAATAGAACCGTCCTTGACCAACAAATCGGACATTATATTTTTATTATCTTCAATCGTTTGATCCAATAATTTTAAAATATTTTTCATACTTCGACCAGTTCCCACCATCGAACGAACCAGATGCTGATAATATGCTTTTCCCTTCGGCAAATTGCAAAGACCTGCCTGATTTTTGCCGGTATCTGCCAATTCTTCCAAAGCTTTGATCAGCTTTTGATAAGCAGGAATCACGTTCTGCAGCACCGCGGAACGATTGCGTTTTGCATAATCTGCTTTCTGCTCCGCCGTAAGCGTCAGACCGCTCAGTCTCTCCGGAAAAGTCGTGATCATAAAATTCTTCTCCGGCAGTGCAACAAATTCCTTGCACTGCGTTATAATATCTTGCGCCGTGCGCTTGCTCATAAATAAACCTTCTTTGGATCTTTGTTGCTCAAATGTAATAATTTCATCAAAATAATCCGGAATTTTCTGCAACAGCTGAAGATAGGTATCAACACTCTCTTTGTCCCAAAAATGGTACTCTGTGAGTATGACCGGAAGCTGTGTCTGTGTCCCTGTTGTTGGACTCAACGGTTCCTGATATTCGTCTACATTATCCCCTGACAGATCTTGTTTCCACACCGTATGTAAAACGTCATACGCCAACTGCTGCTCTTCATTTAACTTGTCATAATCATAACGCTCTAAAACTGCCAGTTCGTTTTCTGTCAGCATCCGCGCATTTTGCATTGCCTCCTTCGTATAATGCCCTAACATAGGTTTCACATTCTTTATCCCATAATCCGTAGGATTTTTTAATGTATAATTTAATGTAATTCCATCACTGGTCACATTTTCCTGAAACACCTCTTGCAAAAACTGTTCATAATCTGCACGAACCTCCTTTTTGCTTCGCGAATCATGAACGCTCGGATGCGACAATACATTGTCATCCTCCATCGAATAAATCGATGTTTTCCAGCCCTTTTGCTGCCTGCCATAACACAACAATGTGCCACATGCTACAATGACAAGAAAACAGCTTACCATAATCTTTGCCGCTGTTTTTTTTGCATAAAACCGCTGTTTGCTTCTTCCTACATATTTTGCCATCTACTGAATGCCCCCACATTTATATTGCTATTTATAAAATTCTGACACTTTCCATCTCAGGAATACTTTCACAACCACATATGGGTCTGAGAAGTTATTATTAAGCGCTCCATCTTCACACAGTAAAAACTGCCGTATGGCCACATATTGCTTATTATGACCATAATATGCCATCCATTTTGCAGCCAACAAACTAAATTGTTCTGCCATCAGGGGGCTAAGACAATTGCCGCAGAACGCAAAGTTTTTGTGTGATTTCTTATTTTGTTTAGTCTCTGATGAATACATGCCTGAAGGAATGTCTGAGATGTCCCGGTTTAGCAAGGTATCATCGATTTTTGGACGGGACGCTTTCGCTACGATGCGCTACGTCACGTTACTTAATGTCTCTGAAATACGAGACATAAGTAACGACGAGCGCAAAGTCCCTTTCAAAAATGATGATTACCTTGCTTCCGGGACTTCGAGTTTCCGTAAGGCATGTAAATCAAACATCAGAGACAAACAAAATCTAGAAATCACCTAAAACGAAAATGCGGCAAGGCAATTGCTATAGTTCCCTGATGGCGGAATCCACCAGGTAGTGGCTGCAAAATGCGATATAGCTATCGACATAATAAGCAATATGTGGCCTATTAGCGTCTATGGACGTGTGAAGTTCGAGTTAAATACATGTATATGAATTAGTATTCAAATTATTCCGGGAATCACATTTCACCGCCACGTACATATATATGAATTAGCACGGAAATTATTCCGGCAATAAATAGAGAAAGAAAGGATACTCGCAATGAATAACAGAAGTGAGATGAATGTTTGCTGTAATTCCTGCTCCCGTCCTAGTACAGACTGCCCGAACACTGATCCCTTACGCGGCATGCCTCTAGGTATTGGCTATGTTCCTATCCAAGAATGGGGACAGACGTATTGTCCTGATAAAGCATTACAACGCGGAACTATTTTTCCACCACTGGATCTGCCGTTTTGCGGCTGCATCCCTAAAGGATTTCGCTGTCAAAAAGGAGGTCTCTCATGAACGGAAATAAAATGAATGGGATGAACGGCTGTGGCTGCAGCAATCAGATGAATCGACCGAACAATGGCTGTGGCAATCAAATGAACCGACCGAACAATGGCTGTGGCTGTGGCAACCAAATGAATCGGCCGAACAATGGCTGTGGCAACCAAATGAACCGACCGAACAATGGCTGTGGCAATCAAATGAACCGACCGAACAACGGCTGTGGCTGTGGCAACCAAATGAACCGGCCGAACAATGGCTGTGGCAACCAAATGAACCGGCCGAACAATGGCTGTGGCTGTGAATCTGTGGATTTTTCACAAAATCTTATGAATTTGTGTCGCGATGATCTTCTCAAAGTAATCAACGAAGTCAGCTTCGCTATGTATGACTGCTGCCTGTTCTTAGATACACACCCTATGGATTCTTGTGCATTGGATTATTTTCAAAAAATGAAGAAAAAAAGAAAAGCTGCCATGGATATTTATACACGCAAGTTTGGTCCTCTTGTCCTTGACTGCGCCGGTGATGGCTGCACTTGGGACTGGGGACAGGAGCCTTTGCCTTGGGAATAATCGTGCATTAAAGGGCAACACAAGTTTAAGAATATATGAGAACGTTTTTTGTTGCGTTTCTTAAATTATAACTTCGAAAGGAAACTAAATTATGTGGAATTATGAAAAGAGACTGCAGTATCCTGTGAAAATCACACGCTGCGATCCAAAAGCTGCCATGATCATAGCAAGTCAATATGGTGGTCCTGACGGCGAAATTGGTGCTTCCATGCGATATCTGTCACAGCGTTATTCCATGGAAAACCGCATTGCGGCCGGAACGTTGACTGACATCGGCACCGAGGAATTGGCCCACTTAGAGATGGTTGCAACCATCATATGCCAATTAACCAAGAATCTTACCCCGGAAGAAATCAAGGCTTCTGGATTTGACAAATATTATATCGATCACACCTTAGCCATTTGGCCACAGGCCGCAAGCGGCGAGCCCTTCAGTGCCAGCCAGTTCCAGAGCACCGGCGATACGATCACAGATCTTTACGAAGATATGGCGGCTGAACAAAAAGCACGCTTAACTTACGACAATATTCTCCGTCTTGTGAAGGACCCAGAGATTGCAGATCCGATTCGCTTTTTAAGAGAACGTGAAATTGTTCATTTTCAGCGCTTTGGTGAAGCGCTCCGCAAAGTACAGGATGAACGAGACTCACGCAACTTCTATGCCTTCAACCCACAAATCGATAAGAAATCATGCTAAAATTACATTGGGTTGAAGGCATTGCATTCCAACCCACAGATCGATAAGAAATCATGCTAAAATTACATTGGGTTGAAGGCATTGCATTCCAACCCACAAATCGATAAAAAATCATGCTAAAATTACATTGGGTTGAAGGCATTGCATTCCAACCCACAAATTGATAAAATATTATGTTATAATTACTAACTACTTCCCATATTGGAAGTTACTGGCCGATCCACATATTGTTATTATTTTATTGGTAAAATAGCAATATGTGGCCAGGCAGTAAATTTGGATACACGAGAGTTGTGTGATGCTTATAAGGAGATTGTAAAATGACAATATTGAACATGATAGCTGCAGATGAAGAGATATCACAATTAAATAAAGAGTTAAAGGAAAAGACCGGACAGAGTCTGGGGTTTAATTATGATTGTTATACGGGAATAGAAGACTACAAAGAACATCTTCGAGAGTGTGCTAAAGAAGGAAAAATAATAATACACCCACAAGATGAGGCCGCGAGAAATAGATTTGCTACTGTGATAAGTAGACAATAAATTAGAAGGCGACAACGCTACCCAAAAGTTAAAGGAGGGATAAAATGACGCAAAAACATAAGGAAGCCAGTATGAAATTTATCGAGCATTTTGGATATTACCCAAATCATCCAAATGATATAGATTTTGATCAGGATGCCTATGCAGAGGAACTGTTAAAATGTGTCGAAGATAACTTTGATTATACAATAAAGAAGTATGGAACGGTGCCAAAAACAGAACAGCCAAGATCGGAAATAATTTGGGATTAACTACCACCAGTCGGAGATGACATGGTGGTATTTTGTATTACCGCACTTCGATCTGGCACATCTTCATTGCTTCTAAAGCATTCTTATGGCTTTCAGGCGTGACACCGGCGCAGCAATCCTGCAATACAGCAACCGGTACTTCCGGTAAATACGCTTTAACGAGCAATGCATTGGAAATAACACAAATATCCGTACACAGCCCCACCAACGTAATTTCTTCAATGTCTTCCTCAATAGCCAGTCTCTGTAAATAGTCTCCCAACTCTTTGGAGCCGAAGGTCATCTTCTCGAACACTTTGTCCTGTGGGCATTTCACCGCCTCGATATCCTCTGCCAGATTCCAACCGTCGGTTCCTTTGATGCAATGTGGCACCGGCAGATTTTTTCCTTCCTGTGTATCCATGTAATCATCAAAATGTGTGTCTTTCGTGTATAAAATCGTTCCTTCAAAGCCCTTAATAGTCTCAATAACGTTAGGTACAATAGCAACCGCTTCTTTCGTGCCAAGTGCACCGTCAATAAAATCATTTTGCATATCTACTACAATTAATACTTTCATAAATTCACTTTTCCTTTCCAACTATATCAAGCTTAAAAAGCTTCTAACGTTCTGTTTATTAACAACTCCAACTTCCCATACCTCAAGTCCTCCACAACCACATATTGCTTATTATGTCAATAACTCAAACTTCCCACACCCGAATGTACGCCAAAGTCCCATAATACTTATTACGGGGCACGTTTACTAACATTTTGTAAAGACGAAAATCACTGCAAATATTTTGCCTCCATTCTCGACAAAACGCTCTTCTCTTGACACTCCTCATCTTGCCGCAGCAATGCTTCCATCGATTTACGCTGTTCTACAGTAAGTGCATTTGAAAGGTTTGCCACAATGAAATCCTTTTGTTCTGCCGTCAATAGCATCATTCTGCTTTTCGCACCAAATCCTATGCAAAAACGATGTTGCACGCTATTCGCATAATAAACAACATAGCCTTTTTCCATTAAAAAGTTCTCAGCTCTGATACCTGTCAAATATTCGCCATAGGTCTCCTGTACCAGTTTTTGGGCAGATGCCACATGCTGCCAACATTCACAAAATGTAAAAGTTCCATCCCCTGCTAAAAATCCGCATAATTCCATAACATTTCTCCTCCCTGGCAAATCCAGCATCCCCATCTCATTTATCACTTAAGAATTTGTTCGATCTCCTGCAATTCTTCCTCACTAAACTCTAAATGTTCTATACAAGCCGCATTATCAATGATCTGCTGCTTTCTGCTTGCGCCGGCAAGTACTGTGACAACCGCCGGATTATGCAGGCACCAAGACAATGCCATCTGAGAAAGCGTCTGTCCCCGTCGCTCGGCGAGGGTATTTAACTGTTGCAATTTGCTGACCAATTCTTCATTCAATTGTTCTCCAAGCCATGTATTTCCTCTTCCCACACGCGAATCTGTTGGAATCCCATTTAAATATCGGTCTGTTAAAAATCCCTGTGATAATGGAGAAAAGACAGCAAGTCCAATCCCATGCGCCATCGCGTATTGATCCAAACCATCCTTTTCCACCTGACGGTTAAGCATCGAATATGACGGCTGATTTGCAATAAACGGCGTTCCCAATTCCGTAAGCAGTTGCTGCATTCTCTCGGTCTGCTCTGCATTATAATTCGAGATTCCCACATACAATGCTTTGCCCTGACGAACAATCTGATCCAACGCATGTGCCGTCTCCTCAAGCGGAGTATCCGGGTCAAAAACATGATGATAAAAAATGTCGACGTAATCCAATTTCATCCGTCGTAAACTTTGATCCAAGGAAGCAATCAAGTATTTGCGAGAACCATTTCGATCGCCATATGGTCCGTCCCACATCTCATAACCCGCCTTTGTTGAAATGCAAAGTTCATCACGAAATTCACGCATTCCTCGGTCTAATATCCGCCCAAAATTTTCCTCTGCACTTCCATTATAAGGATTCCCATAATTATTCGCCAGATCGAAGTGTGTAATCCCCAGGTCAAACGCAGTATGTACCATTTCTTCCATATCGCTGAAACGACCCTGATGCCCAAAATTCTGCCATAATCCCATAGACACTTTAGGCAGTTTTAACCCGCTGCGGCCACAGCGCGAATAGATCATTTTGTCATATCTCTTATCACTCGGCAAATACATTTACAATTTCCTCCTATTCCAAAAATCACACCATAACATCACAATTCTCTTTCAGTGTATCATATATTTTACATAGAATCTATCCCAATCATTTTTCCTATAACAAACACGACATACTCATCTTAGGAGTTCCCCGGAAATTCCATTAGGCATAGAAATCCTGTGCCGTTATTTATGACCGTATACATACAAACTGCAAGCAAATAGAAAATATATTTTCCTGCAGATCTGCTGTGATCTGTCCATTCATCTGTTCTACAAGCTGACGTGCAATTGCCATTCCAAGTCCGCTCGACGTGGTACTCCTCGCCAGATCCGCCTTATAAAACCGTTCAAATATCCGCTCCACATCAATATATTCCGGGTGCATCACTTCATTTTGTACAAGCAGGCATGCCTCTCCCTCCTGCTCTGACAAAACAATCTTTACATGTCTGCCACCATGTTCCCATACATTTTTAATCACATTTTGCAGCACTCTGCGCATTGCCTGATCATTGCCAAGCACCCATAATGCGCCCTCCTCAAGCTGTAATTGCGGTTCCATCTGTTGTTTTTGCCACTCATTATAATACGAAAACAAGGCTTCTTTGACCAATGCTCCAAAATCGCATTTCGTCAAAGGAACCTCATAACTTCTGCTTTCCAATTTTGTGTAAGTAAACAACTCTTCTAACATATTCCGCAACGCATGAATGCGTTCTTGAATAATTTGCAAATAACGTGTTCGCTCCTTTGCATCCTCTGTATCCTCCAACAACTGAAAATACCCATCCAAGGAGGTTAGCGGTGTGCGAATGTCATGTGACAGATTGGTATACGTCTGCACAAGTCTTTTCTCCTTTTGCACCCACTCCTGCCTGTTGCTGCGCTGCTTTTGCAAGATCTCATTCAATGAATCCGTTAATTTGCCAATCCCCAATATACGAATATCACTGACCAATATCCCATCACTTTGCTTGTCCTGCACAAACCGGAGTTGTTCCTCCAGCTTGCGCATCTGCCACCGCACCTTGACCAACAAATAAGACATTACCACCAACGCGGACAACGATACTGCCACATACCACGTCATACCAAATCCCTCTTTTCTATCTGTATTATATTTATCAAAGACATCACTACGAAATAGCCGACCACTAACAAGCACACATTGCGAATTTCTGTTGCAGTCATGTCAATCTGCAATGTTTTCATTTTGGTCGTCAGCAAATACGGCTGCAGGTCTACACTTCTGTTAAACAATTTCTTTATCACCGCAGAAATCCCCATGCAGGCAACCGGTGCCGCCCCCATGATCAAACACATTCCCAATGTCATGCTAAATGCCATACTTCGAATAAGCATTGCGATCGTCATACAAAGGATCAAAAACACATACTGCAATGCCATTCCCAGTAAAATCTCCGGCAAATATTTTGTCACATCACCCCATTTTATATAATGAAATGTTTTGTATACCGCAATGCTCTGCACAGCCAAGCTGATCAGATCAAATACGACTGTATATATCGCCATGGCGATCCACTTTGCATACACAAGGTGACGCCTATGTTCCATCTGCCCGCCAATATTTTTGATATATCCATTTTTGATATCTAACATCACAAACATTATCGCAAAAATAAGCGCCATCATTGTCAAAATACCCGATTTCAAATGCAATAAAAACATATCTAAGACTTCTACTGACTCTGCATCCATCTCGCTGGTGTCCTCGGAAATACCAAAAAATATTGTAACGTTATTATCGTTCGCTGACTCTATTTCCAGATTTGCCTGATCCTTTTTCCTCGATTCACTTGTCTGCAGACCATCTTTGTTCTGCTGTCCCGAAACATTCCCCTCTGATGTACTTTGTTCCTGTCTCGCAGCCTTCATATCATCACAGTTAAACTCTGTTGTCATAAAAACCAAGCCGATCATAATAATACTGATCACCCAAAAAGATCTCATCCGAAATATTTTATATAATTCCATGCGAATACTATTCCACATATTATTGCTCCTTTCACCGACAACCTATTTTTCTGCTGTCATATTCAAAAAATAACGTTCCAATTCTTCCTGGTAAATCCGTAATTCCCTCGGAAACACCCCCGCTTCAACCAACTGTGCATTGATCTGCGCGCTATCCTCCAGCCGTTCATACAAATACAAATGGTTGACATCGATCATCTCATAACGAGTTATTCCCAGTCGATCCAAAATCGGCATCGCCTGCTCCGGCTGATCTAATGTAAATTCCAATCGTTTGCTGCATTGCTGTATCAACTGTTCCTGCGAAATCTCCTGTAGTAACACACCATTGTGAATAATCCCAAAATCCGTACACAACTTTGATAATTCTTCCAAGATATGGCTGGAAATCAATATTGTAATATTTCGTTCCTCAGACAAACGCTGCAACATATCACGGATCTCCACAATGCCTTGCGGATCCAACCCATTGATCGGCTCATCTAACACCAAAAAATCCGGGTTGCCTACCAAAGCCAAAGCAATACCAAGCCGCTGTTTCATACCAAGCGAAAAATGCTTTGTCTTTTTGCGCCCGGCATGTACCAGACCGACTAATTCCAACAATTCTTCTGCATATTTTTTATCACGGATCCCAAACAATTCTGCCTTAATCATAAGATTGTCCTGCGCTGACATATTCGGATACAATCCCGGCTGCTCAATAAGGCATCCCACTCTCGACCGTACTTTCGCTAATGATTTTCCGGAACAGCCAAATATCTCATACTCGCCAGCAGTTGGATCCGCTAATCCCGCGATCATCTTTAAAACCGTCGTTTTGCCTGCACCATTCCTGCCGATAAATCCATATATCGCACCCCGCCGTATGTGCATATCCACGTGGTCAACTGCAACATGTTTGCCAAACTGCTTCGTCAAACCTCTCGTTTTCAATAACATTTCTCTATTGCCTTCGCTCATATTCATCCTTTCTGTGCTCTCTCTTGTTTTACATAGACTATCATAACTGCCATTTCCGAATATATCGCTAAGAAATAGTAAAGAAATAGTAAAGATTTATAAATGCGCGACCATACAATAACCGATTCCCCATACCGTTTGTATATATTCCTGCTCTGTAATTTTCTTAATCTTTTTGCGAATATTGCTGATATGAACATCCAATGTTTTTGTTTCCCCCATATACTCCTCCTGCCAAGCATAAGTAAACACTGCCTCTTTACTAAATACCTGCCCCGGATGTTCCAATAACAATTCCAAAATTGCAAATTCCTGCCGCGTCAAGTGTCCCAATTCTTGACCATCAATCATCACCCGATGCGTTTCCTTATCCAAATCCATCCCTCGACATTTTAAATGTGTGGATTCTTCACCTGCGCCATGCTGCAAATGTCTCAATTGAATCTGCACTCTGGCAATAACTTCCTTCACGTCAAAAGGCTTTGTCATATAATCATCTGCACCACTCGTCAACAGATCCAATTTTTCTTCCATCTCACCCTTTGCCGTCAATACAATGACCGGCACATTACTTGTTTGCCGGATCTGCTGCAGCACTTCTTCGCCGGATAATCCCGGCAACATAAGATCCAGCAAGATCAACTGACATTCATTGTGTTCTAACCACAACAACGCCTCTGTCCCAGAAAACGCCTGACTACAGGCATACCCTGCCTTGCCAAGCGCTTCCTTCAATAAATTATTAATATGTAAATCGTCTTCCACGGTCAAAATAGTATACATTTTTCTCTCCAATATTACCCAATCAGCAAGCTGCCTTCCTCTTTTAACCAGCGTTCGCATTTTTTATAATCCGGCATCACCTTCGCCACTTCTGCCCAAAACTGCTTCGAATGATTCATGTATTTGCGGTGACATAATTCATGCACCACAACATAATCCAGCACTTCCGGCGGTGCTAACATCAACAAACAATTAAAGTTCAAATTGCCATTGCTGCTGCAACTGCCCCAACGGGTCCTCTGATGACGGATCGTAATGCGTCCATAAGTCACACCCATCCGGGCCGCATAATGCGCCACGCGCTTTGGCACCACCTCAACCGCCTGCTCTGCAAGCTCATGAATTTTACTGTCCGATAAATGGTACTTTGCCTTGGCCGCCATTCGCACTTTATTTCGCTGCACCATCTTTGCGTAATTTTCTTCCAGCCAGCTTTGTTTCTCGTTCAAAAATCGAACAATATCCCGCTTCGGCATCCGATTTGGCACACGTAACACCACCCGGCAGTCTTTTTTGATCTCCAATGAAATCGTTTTACGCCGGGAGCGGACAATTTGCACCGGAATATTCCCTATTTGATACATCATAAGCCGATATTCCTTTCTTCCTTTAACCTCTCATTTCACCTACTCAAACTTCCCATACCTCAAATCCGCCGCGACCACATATTGCTTATTATGTCAATGACTATATAGCATTTTGCAGCCACCAAGGAGCGATTTCTGCCATCAGAGAGCTATAGTAATTGCCTTGCCGCATTTTCGTTTTTAGTGATTTCTAGATTTTGTTGTCTCTGATGATTGATTTACATGCCTTTCGGAAACTTGAAGTCCCGGAAGCAAGGTAATCATCATTTTTGAAAGGGACTTTGCGCTCGTCGTTACTTATGTCTCGTATTTCAGAGACATTAAGTAACGTAACGTAGCGCATCGTAGCGAAAGCGTCCCGTCCAAAAATGGATGATACCTTGCTAAACCGGGACATCTCAGACATTCCTTCAGGCATGTATTTATCAGAGACATAACAAAATAAGAAATCACATAAAAACTCTGCGTTCTTCGGCAATTATCTTAGTTCTCTGATGACAGAACAATTTAATATATTGGCTGCAAAATAGTTTTATTATGCTGACATAATAAGCAATATATGGTTGTGCAATAACTTCCGGTATGGGAAGTTTGAAGCACTTAAGTGTTGTCTCTGATCACGTGCACATATTCAATATGCGGTTGAATCTGGCGAAGCGCTTTATATTGTGGATCCTCTTCCTGCTGCAATGCATCCAGTGCAAGTTGATACACTTGATGTTCATTCGCCCACCATACTATATATTCCAGTAATTGGTAAGATTCCTGCTCGGAAATGTTGTTACGGATTCCTTGCAAGACCCGGATTCCCACGCTGTCTCCTTGGGGAAGCAGACGGTCCAATAACCGTTCCAGCTTAAATCCGCTCACATCTGCCTGCAAATCCATCCTCTCGCCGTGCAATTGACAGGAAAAGCTGTCAATTGTCAAAATACTCTCATCTTCTTTTCCATCTGTACCCGCAACGCCTGCCAGCCAACGATTGACCGCCTCCGTCGCTTCACGTGATAAATTACGATTGACCGCCGGGGCACTAAGCACATTCAATGCAAGCTGCAATTCTGCCTGGCATGGTATTCTCTTAACCAAAGAGCCCGCAACCTTTTTGAACATTTTCTTAGGACCGGACTCCTCCGGCCGATACTTCTGTATCTGCTCTGCAACAAAACATTGCAGCCCTTTTGCATCATACGAGGAAATCTGCACCTCAACCTTTAAGCGCTCTTCCATGTAATCATGCCTCCTCTTCCGGATAAACAATTCCCCACTCGCAGCGCAAACTTGTCATGATCTCCATGACCTCTTCCGTATACTCTGCATATATGTGCGATGCATCTCCCGGAATCGCCATTTCCATATCCTGCAGTTCATACATAAGTGCATCCTCATGCGCACCGGCAAGATCAGTCACCGCCGTTACTGAGTACAGCCACCACTTTCCCATTCTTCATATAAATTTCACCGGCATATCCACCATTGTAATACTTGCCGGCATTCTCTATCTGTGAATAATAAATCTTTAACTCCTTCATGTACTTCTTGACCGATTTCTTGGACACACGACGATATTTTCGTTTCTCCCCATCTAACGGAAACAATACATCTGTGTAATAAAATCGGCATTTTTTCGATAACTTCAACGTAATCTTTTTCTTCAAAAAATAAGGATCGGCACTGTCGAAATATCCTTTTTGCGGACGAACCACAATGCGCTTACCTGTCATCTTCACAATTTGATATTGCGTAGCTTCATCCTTGCGATTGGTTCCTTTCGTATAATGCTTCTTTCCCTTCGTAAGCGATGCCTCCCGATACACTTTCACACCCTTCTTGTACATAAACATCTTGTACGCAGATGCAGAAGCTTCTGCTCCAACTGTTGTCACACAAATACATGCGATCACCAACATTGTCAAAATCTTAGAAATTTGTTTGTTCATGGTGAACCTCCATTCTCCCAGATCCGCTTAGAGTGAATCCCAGGGCATACTGTTTGCTTTGTTGTATGTTCTATTATTGTGTGGATCGTACGAAAATCCATACACAGTAATTATAGTTATATTTTAACAGGCAGGCGGGGGATTGGCAAATGAAAATCTAGTGGCACTACCACTGCGCATCCGAAAAAACAGACTATCCGACTGTCATTGTTCTAATTATAGAATATAATATTTTTATTATATCAACTTCCATTATGGTACATGATACAAGCTATAGAAGGTATGGTGGAATCAATGAAAAACAATTATTATGATTCCAGCATAGAATATCCAGATGACTGTATTGTAGATTTCGATCTGCGCTTAATTGACCTATTTAAGAAATTAGATCAAAAATCCCTTACGACAAAAGAGCGGATAACACATGAATTTTATCGTGTTAAAGAAAAGCTCGATGGCAAGATTCCTACACGTATGCAATTATTCACCTATATGGATGATGATGTTTACCGATATTGCATAACGCATGCCAAAGAAAATCCATTCCGGCATTATTTGGAATTTTTGGAGAAGTTACACGAGCTCTCTGAGACAGAGGAAACACTTTGCTCAGGTTTGGGCAAGGACTTTCTGACATTAATTGAAACAACAGATATGCAGAAGGTCTATAAAATGCCTATTAAATATTTGAAGGCTTCGGGAAAAGGTTTCTTTGTCGAAAAAGACGGTATCCAAGATTGCGAGCAGGATCTAAGTCTTTGCTCGCGATCAAGAATACCGTCCTCTATGTCATCACACTATTACTATAATCAATGTCAAAAATCATAAAAAATCATCAAAATCATCAGGATCCAAACCAGCGTCATCCAAAGCCTCGAGTCTTTCCTCCTCATCCATTAACCGAAAATCATCCGGATCAATGTCGGCATTCAGTAAATCTATTTCCAGTCCATCATGAAATTCCTCATCCACATCGCCGTCAAGACCACTTTCCAGCCCAAACGACCCAGAGGTCGGACCCAAGCCTCCGATACCATCATTCATTTCACGTTCCTCATCATTCGTACACATAAGATCGTCTGCAAGCAGGCTCTCAACTTCATCAACATGACCGTCCCCGTCCAAATCTTCCCAACAAAAAAAATCCATAGTATTCTACCTACCTTTCCCTATTAATCAGAACATTGATTTTCCTCGATTTCCTCAAATATTTTATCCATCTTTGTTCTTTTCTTAAAATTGCGCAACATCTTCTTATCGTGTTTCACAATATAACTGACCACTTCACGAAAGTCCTTTGTTTCCAATTCCTGGTCATGATAATTTTCAGCAAATTTCTCTAATCTCATCGTCGGTAAGCATGATACATCACCTCCTCACGACTCCATCTACTTATAAATTATAGCACAAAAGCGGACGGAATTTTTTATAATTTTGTTATCCACTTTGCCATCCATTATTTCATCAATCTCCCGCCTCACTTCAAAAGCTTTCTTATCTCCTTCTCATTCTGCTTGGTAAAATCAGAAAGTTCGTAGGAACGTATACGTTCCCTAACCAAATTCGGAATGACGAAACCATTTTTTACAAGTGTTGCAAGTCGATTGATTACAGTCTTATTTGTAACCTTAAGCTCTTTGCTGACTTCGATAGGCGTGAACTCTCTTTTATAGTTCTTCATGAGCAGCAAGAGCAATTCCTTCTCTTTCCCTTTTAGATACGAAAGGCTTCCTTCCAATTCTTCGTTGTTTGAACTCTCCGACAATTCGCAAACCTTATTTGAGTATAGCAACACCATGCGAAGGAAATAATTGATCCAGATCTCAGGATGCGGAGGATTCTCCCGTCCCGAATAATACAGTGCAGGCAGCCCCATCTGGATTGATTCATAGTATTCATCAATATCATATGCGAAGTACTCTTCTAATGAGCCAATTCCGTTAAAACCATATCCGTTGATATCTAAAATATATCCCGAGAGCAGCCTTGCTGTTCGCCCATTTCCATCTTCAAATGGATGAATTGTTACAAGCTGATAATGCACTACAGCTGCAATTATGAGCGGATGATCATCTGTTTCATTCACATATTCCACCAATTCATCCAACAGATCCGGTATATCAATATATTCTGGAGGAATATAATCAGGATTCCCTGTTTGTGAATCATATACCGCAAATAATACTCCGGGGGGCATTGGTCCTCGAAGTCCGATTTTTTCTTTTGAAGCTCCCTTTTCAACATACTTCTGTACATCCAATATCAGTTTCTTGGAAAACCTCTCCTTCTTTGCCGCTTTCTCTTCCAAATAATTCAGTGCCAGGAAATAATTACGAACCTCCTGCTCCGGTTTAAGATAGTGTTTTCGTTCATCGCTATCTATAACCTCATCCACCTGCTTCTCCGATAAAGGATTCCCCTCAATTTTAGTAGATGCATAGGAACTTTTCTTCTTTGAATTTTTCCGCAACTTACTTGCTACCGCAATAGGCAACGAAACCTCTGATGCTTTATACCTGTTTTTATCTATCTCCGTAATATACTTTAATATTTCATTTGACAAAGTTACTTTAATCATAAAAAGCACCCTCCTGATATAATGAGCCCAAGAAAAAACATCTACTTTGCAGCCATTTGTTTTTCTAGACATAGTATATCACGAGAGTGCCAATTTTTCCACTAAAATTACACTATTTTTTCACTATTTTACATTTCTACATCATTCTCAAACACCGTTTTAGGCGTAGCGCAAAAAGTCCAGGTTTGAGCACCATACATTTCTACATCATTCTCAAACCAAGTGCCGGGATCTTAGGTACTGCAATAGGTTTGAGCACCATACATTTCTACATCATTCTCAAACCAGGAATAACCGGATATGATCTGACAGAGGGTTTGAGCACCATACATTTCTACATCATTCTCAAACTTGGCGATACTTTTTGTTTCGATCGTCTGCGTTTGAGCACCATACATTTCTACATCATTCTCAAACACACCACGTAGACCCCAGTCGGTATAGTAGTTTGAGCACCATACATTTCTACATCATTCTCAAACAATCCTGTCAAATTGGATAATGTGTGTTTTGTTTGAGCACCATACATTTCTACATCATTCTCAAACTGGGATAGGTGGTAAATATGCAAGCGTATAGTTTGAGCACCATACATTTCTACATCATTCTCAAACATTGCGAGGAATTGATCGGACTTCTGACCAGTTTGAGCACCATACATTTCTACATCATTCTCAAACAGAAAATCAGGCTGGTGTCACATATGCAAGGTTTGAGCACCATACATTTCTACATCATTCTCAAACATTCATGCAGGTCATGCAGTTGTAGGAAGTGTTTGAGCACCATACATTTCTACATCATTCTCAAACAAATGTGAAGATTATAAGCAGTCGGTGTCGGTTTGAGCACCATACATTTCTACATCATTCTCAAACTTATTTGCGAAGTGGGGTTTGTGACTTCTCGTTTGAGCACCATACATTTCTACATCATTCTCAAACGACATATTGCACCAGCTTTTTTGAGATCTCGTTTGAGCACCATACATTTCTACATCATTCTCAAACGAAAATGGGATATGATTGGAAGTATTTAGAGTTTGAGCACCATACATTTCTACATCATTCTCAAACCCTGCGTCTTGTATCCGTCAAAGGGATTCTGTTTGAGCACCATACATTTCTACATCATTCTCAAACTGTACCTCATCCGTGATGAGACGTTCTCGCGTTTGAGCACCATACATTTCTACATCATTCTCAAACAGTTCCAAAATGCCTTTTTAATCTTGCATTGTTTGAGCACCATACATTTCTACATCATTCTCAAACCCCGAACAAAAATACAAAAAATAAAATGTTGTTTGAGCACCATACATTTCTACATCATTCTCAAACAGAAAATCAAGCTGGGGTCACATATGCAAGGTTTGAGCACCATACATTTCTACATCATTCTCAAACCAAGTGCCGGGATCTTAGGTACTGCAATAGGTTTGAGCACCATACATTTCTACATCATTCTCAAACCAGGAATAACCGGATATGATCTGACAGAGGGTTTGAGCACCATACATTTCTACATCATTCTCAAACTTGGCGATACTTTTTGTTTCGATCGTCTGCGTTTGAGCACCATACATTTCTACATCATTCTCAAACACACCACGTAGACCCCAGTCGGTATAGTAGTTTGAGCACCATACATTTCTACATCATTCTCAAACAATCCTGTCAAATTGGATAATGTGTGTTTTGTTTGAGCACCATACATTTCTACATCATTCTCAAACTGGGATAGGTGGTAAATATGCAAGCGTATAGTTTGAGCACCATACATTTCTACATCATTCTCAAACAAAGCTGTGATGGAATCACAATGGATGTAGGTTTGAGCACCATACATTTCTACATCATTCTCAAACATTCATGCTGGGCATGCAGTAGTAGGAAGTGTTTGAGCACCATACATTTCTACATCATTCTCAAACGAAAGTAGGTAAATATGCAACCGTATAAGAGTTTGAGCACCATACATTTCTACATCATTCTCAAACTACTGGTGTATGTCTGATGAAGTTGGAATAGTTTGAGCACCATACATTTCTACATCATTCTCAAACCAAAAGAGATTCTTTTAGTCACTAAAAAGAGTTTGAGCACCATACATTTCTACATCATTCTCAAACCTTGCACATCCAAAACGGAAACGGTGCAGAGTTTGAGCACCATACATTTCTACATCATTCTCAAACTGAACAGCTAGTTAGAAAGAATCTTGTGGAGTTTGAGCACCATACATTTCTACATCATTCTCAAACCGAATACGGTCGAACATATAACCCTGTCTGGTTTGAGCACCATACATTTCTACATCATTCTCAAACCAGTAGCGCAAGAACTCTTTATTAATTAATGTTTGAGCACCATACATTTCTACATCATTCTCAAACAATGAAACAACCATGTCTGCATTCGTAGAAGTTTGAGCACCATACATTTCTACATCATTCTCAAACTGCCCAGATCAATAAGTTTCTTGTAGTCCTGTTTGAGCACCATACATTTCTACATCATTCTCAAACCCAATCAATCGGTTCTTCGATTTTAGCCATGTTTGAGCACCATACATTTCTACATCATTCTCAAACGCTTTTAGCATTTCTGATGGCATATCGCTTGTTTGAGCACCATACATTTCTACATCATTCTCAAACACACCTGCTTTCCAAAGCATTTGGATAATTGTTTGAGCACCATACATTTCTACATCATTCTCAAACTAATGCCAACCCGTGATAGTTCAAAGCTTGTTTGAGCACCATACATTTCTACATCATTCTCAAACCCATAAATCCAAGAATTATTTTGCTTTGCAGTTTGAGCACCATACATTTCTACATCATTCTCAAACTTGCCGAAGCGTGATTTACTAATTTGTAACGGTTTGAGCACCATACATTTCTACATCATTCTCAAACTCCATGCGCTCAACAAGATTCTTTCTAACTGTTTGAGCACCATACATTTCTACATCATTCTCAAACTATGTGCCATTCTGGGGGATTGAATACTCAGTTTGAGCACCATACATTTCTACATCATTCTCAAACGGAATTGGGCTTGTTTCTTTCGTCCCCGCAGTTTGAGCACCATACATTTCTACATCATTCTCAAACTGATATACTTTCCAGGCGTGTTCTAGCATTGTTTGAGCACCATACATTTCTACATCATTCTCAAACATACTGGGATTCCAGCTTGCAGATCTTTTCGTTTGAGCACCATACATTTCTACATCATTCTCAAACTCTTCAACAGTTTTCGTATGCTGTGCTTTAGTTTGAGCACCATACATTTCTACATCATTCTCAAACTGTTCAATATTTCTCACGTCGTGGCACGTGGTTTGAGCACCATACATTTCTACATCATTCTCAAACCTGACGAGTGGGTGATACCGCCATTATATAGTTTGAGCACCATACATTTCTACATCATTCTCAAACAAAGCTGTCACTGGATACCGCTTTCCCAGTGTTTGAGCACCATACATTTCTACATCATTCTCAAACCCTGTGACGTCACTACACATACATTTTACTGTTTGAGCACCATACATTTCTACATCATTCTCAAACGGTGTCCGTCTTTACCGTACACACGATATAGTTTGAGCACCATACATTTCTACATCATTCTCAAACGGTGAGCCTATGATGAACCAATACGAAATCGTTTGAGCACCATACATTTCTACATCATTCTCAAACTATGTATGCGATCCACGTAGACAGGGTTATAGTTTGAGCACCATACATTTCTACATCATTCTCAAACCATCAGCCAGACTGAATTTGCAGTAAGTCTGTTTGAGCACCATACATTTCTACATCATTCTCAAACGTGGCAGTCCTCATAGTGTGTGCAGCTGTAGTTTGAGCACCATACATTTCTACATCATTCTCAAACAGTAAGGGTATTCAGAATGTAAAGAAATCTGTTTGAGCACCATACATTTCTACATCATTCTCAAACCTCAAATCAGAAAATGAAATGCCATCACTAACATAAAATGTATCTCTGCTGTGCTCAAACACACTTGTCTAAATAATAGTATAACGAGATCTTTCTCTTTTTTCAATAGATTTCACAGTTATCCTTATCAATAATATACCACTTCTCACCATCTATTCTACTTTCAATATAGTGTTCCATTAATAAAATGTTCCATTCTCGACAGCGCACTTCCAAATACAATAATTTCATTTCTTCAACAGAAAAGTATTGTCTTAAATTCCAGAATATTAATAATTTTGGCTTTATCAATTCCTGGAGCAATATACAATATTGCAATAACCGCTCCAAGTCCGTTTCATATTCAGTAACTAATTGAATACCCATAGCTTTCGCCAAACTCGAATAATCAAGTTCTTCATTGATACTGAACTCAAACGAATACTCCACCTCTAGATTACCAAAGAATGTTTGGATATGTGTGTTTAGCTCCTGCCCCTCTCTCCAATGCATTTCGTTCACTGCTTTTTCTGCAAAAGATTTCAAAAAGGCAGTAACTAGCTTTCTTTGATTAACATCTAACTGCAATGGGTTAAAAATCATTTCCATGACTTTGCTGATTTTTAATTCTTTATCACCTTCCGACAATACCCAGTTACCACTATCACCACTTTGCTGAGATATTAATTCCTTTTGAATCTCCCGCCATCTTACCGGCGATTCTACAACACACACTGGTATCAGAGAATCATCCTTTCCAAATTCTATATCGAAATGAACATCCGGATGTGTTAATTTCAAACATCCCCCTCCCCTCTTTTACCGTGATTACAGTATAATTAACCGTTCATCACTCTGAATCACTTCACTTGTAACTTCCCCGACCAAAAGTTCCATTCGACCATACTGTTTTTCGGTAATCGTCAACATTTGCACCAATCCTTCAGGAGGTTTGTTTTTGCGAACATTATCTTCAATCCTTTGAGCTATGCTGGTATTTAATGCTAACTTGCTATAGATTGACTCCTGTTGCATGACAAACCCACTCTTCAGCAAATATTTCCGAAATCTCGTGTATTCTCGTCGCTGCGCACTTGATAGTACAGGAAGGTCGAACATTACTATCACTCTCATGTACCTATAACTCATAAGAATAAAAGGAAAGCTGCGCAATGTCCGACTCATTCAAAGCATCGAATACGCTCTTAACGTATTGCTTGATCGCATTTAGGATGACAAAATGTTTGCCTTCCATTATTATTTCTTCATTTAGCAAAGCAACTAATTTCATTTTTTGTTCATGCTCAAATTCTATTGGTTTCATTTCACATACCTTTCGATCGACAAGCACACGATACGGTTCCATTAAATCTGAGCCCAAATTAAATTGGTTAAACATATTATCGTGGAACAACCCCAGCTGCGTAATGTATCCATTCATTACAATTTCACGATTAATTGCAGAAAGCATCAGTGAATATCCATAATTCAATGCTGCATTAATCGGGCAATCTTGACTCCGTGAGAAATCCATGCCAAACAATGCGTTAAAATATACTTTTGCAGCATGACCTTCACGATTAGTGGCATCATTCCATTGTATCTGTTGAACATAGTCTCTCAGCAGCGTAGCTTCCGTATTCTTCCCCCTTTCCAGCAAGAATTCCGCCTGCTTATTTATTTTCTCACGAACAATTTCCGTCCACACAGCTTCCTTCACCGACTGTGGCCACGTAATTTGTGTACGGATTTTATTGCTTGTATCATGTGAGCCATAATACGAAATCAACTCCGAGGATGGATTTCGCTTATGGTCACAAAATATCACTTTCACCTTCTGTCTCGTTAATTCCGCCAACAATCCAACTGTCAGTGATACAGAAGTAGATTCCACAAGCAAAAGTGCTATTTCTGAAATATGTATCTTCTGCGTTTTCATCTCACTCCGTACCACTAAATATTGCAATTGCAAGTCCAATTTTGCCGTGTTGTGCACGACGACAATTCGCCAACTCATATCGTTTTTAGATCAATCACCTGTTCGTAGAAACCGGTGATTGATTGGTTAATAATATACACATTACTTAATGTCGATATATCAAATCCCATAGTTAATATTCCAGCACGTCCCGGTCCATTTAATAATTTTAAATTGGCTGACTGGCTGGCACATTGAAACAAATGTAAAATCTCCATTAATACAATACATTTTTCTTCCGCTGACAATGCGTCAAATATAATTTTTCCATTTTTGAGTTTAGGCACTTGTGCAGACAACCGTTTTTCATAAACAGTATATTCCAATTTGCCTACCAAGAGATCAAACAGCTCTTCAAACATCCCTTCTGTTGGTCTAATTTTTTCCGAAAGCACAGCCTCTTTGTTTTCCTTATAATCAAGGCAATATTTGCTAATCACCTTAATTATCTTTTCTATCTTATACGGTACAACAAGCTGATTAGCCCCTTTAAATATTAACCCATTAGAACTTCTTCCCGACAAATGCATCTTAAAGCCATCCACGTCAAATAGCGTATTAATCTTTATCTTGGGTATTCGCACGTCCGGATTCACAAGGCCAAGTTCCTCCTCACAATATCGTCTACGAAGCTCTACAGATTCCTCTAAGCTTTTCGCCAAATATACCGGCACGAACTCAATCGTTCTCTTTCTCTCTCCCTTCTTACCATCGGATTCCACCAGCATAAAATAAGCACCACTCGCCTTATTATACGCTCCATATTTCTCAATCGACTGGAGCCTCTCGTCGACACCTCCCTTGATTGGTATCTGTCCTTTTCCTTTTTTCAAGATGTTTTGATCGAAAAGTCCTCCTTTCACTTCGTATGCTCTTCTTGTGAATAAAACATTATTCTTTCGCATCCATTTCTTCACAGTACATATTGTCCCGTTATCTCCAGGAATCCATGCAGTTTCATTTCCACGTTTTACCGTTTCATTCTCAAACATTTTCTTTAAGTTGTATGTACGTCCCGGATTGTTGCGCACAAACCATGCCGCATCCTTTGTAAATTTTACATAGTATGTGTTGCCGACAACAATATTCAAATAGGCATCTTTGGCATGATGGAAATCATTCACCTCACGCACTTTGATCATGTCAAATTTATGCCGGAATTCACTAACTGCACGAGCTTTTGCATAAACGATTTCGGCATCAGGATATGCCTCTTCCAATAAATGCGCAACCGCTTTGGTACTCTGACGTGTCTCTACTAATTGTCTGGCAATAAAACCAGCCAACTCATCTTCACCAAATGCCTCTGTTCTTGTCAATCTCTTATATTTTTCTTTAGAGATCAATCCCTTTTTCAACAGCGTGCTCCATAATGCTTTTCCTGCTTTTCGGTATTCCTCAGGGACCGGGAATGTATCTGTCTTTTTGCTATTTAAATCTCTTTTGACCAATACGCGGTTGTCTATACTATCGTCCATAACCTTCGATTGTGGATATATATGATCAATATCATATCGGTTTGTGAATAACTCATCCAAATCAATGGCATCTCCGGAATACATACATCTTCCCATCTGCGAATAATATAAGAAAAGTTTGTCACTGCGCAATGCATTATCAGACTCCTTATTTGCCAGACGGTCGTATAATTCCGGTGCTTCCTTTTTGCAGGCTTTGTAAAGATCCAACAACTGGTTTCTTCTAGAAACTTTTCTCACGCCTTTTTCACCGGGCTCTCTTGCAACCTCGACAAAAATGCGTTTTGGTGCACCACCCATTATATTTGTAATTTCCCTTACAATTTTTATAGTTTGCCAAATTGGGCGCTTTACTGCAGGAGACACATAAAGCTCTTCAATGTCTTGATATTCTATCTCCCCTTTTTTCATCTGTCCGGCATTCCATTGCTCAATCTGCTTTGTATAATCGTATTTTCCACTTAAAAGTTTCATTAAGTTCTCATTCGTTTCCCAAAGCGCAGTGATGATATTCATCACTTCACCAGTCTCTTTATTGACTGATTCAATATTTTCCAAAAAGGTGCGCGACAATCTGCCCCACCCTGCATATTTTTTGTTGGCAAGCTGAGCAACCTGTTTGTCAGACAACATCGGATATTTTCTATGAATACGCTGTTTCAACATCTTTTGAGAATCTGCAAATAGCGTAATATCTCTAACGATATCCTCCTGCTCACTTTCCGAAAGGACCCCCGTTCCAACGATCTGCTTAAAATCATGATACGCTTTCAACGAACTCTTAAAATTCTGATCAAATCCGGATAGTTCTTGTTCTTTAGAAATTACGCCGTTGATTCTAAGGTAATCCTTGACCTTTTTCCCTGTTACACGTTGGTATTTCTTGAAAACATTATTATAAATATCCTGCTTAAGTTCCGGAGCTATCAGTTCCCCATCAATGCGCAGATTATTTAGCTCGTTCAATACATTGAATTTCGCATACAACAATGATTCCTTCGGCAAAACATCCTCTCCGATCAGATACGTGCATTTATTCGTCATGCGTTCAATAAATTTCGTTGCACTTTCTTCCTCGTCAATCATTTCCGAAAAATTCCATGGATAAATTTTGCCTTCCTTTTTACGTACAGACCAGCTATGACCACCTTTGTCTTGATGCGCCGTATTCAAAGGTCCTACGTAGTACGGAATGCGGAAGCAGAATATCTTTTGTATTTTTTCCACTGGCGTATAACCATCTTGATCTTTCTCCAACAAAAACGGATAGAATTTCTGTGCGTTGTCCAATATTGCATTCAATTCATTCTCATGCAATTGATAAGGAATAACTCCATTATCGCGAATCATTTGTTTTGGAAATAATGTTCCAAGATCCATCTCTGCTTTTAACTCATCGATTATCTCTTGCCCCATTTCATCCACAGACAGACGATCCAGCTGCTTTTTTAAGAATTTATAAAAATCTTCCTGTGAACATTTTTTCTCAATCGGCTGTTTTTTTCCATTTTTCTTTGCCATGCCAATATAAGCACTATAATTTGCCTCATTTTTCTCAGACACACCAAAAACAGCCTCGTAAACTTCTTTATCCATCCGAAGAAGCTGCTTCACTTTCCGCAGATCATCACGGTGTTTCTCATAGGTTTTAACTTTTGCTTCCGACAAAAAGCGCGCATCCCCCAGTATATCATGCAATACCGTCCAATCATACACACCCTTTGCTGCTGCTATAAGCAAAAATCGATCCGCCAATACAGACTCTATTTCTACCTCTTTTTCTTCATAACCATTATCAGAAAAGCATATTTTCGAGATTTCTTCTTTATCCAACTCCGGATCAGCAAAAATATCACTTAGCTTTACGGTGCAACCCGTAATTAAAGCTGCTATCGCTTTCTCCTGTTTTTGCTTCTGCTTATCCGTTCCTACTATGAGCTTGCTGACCTGCGTCTTTTTATCTGATTTTGTGCATTGAGCATCACTCATAATGTGTTCCAATTGAGTCAACACTTCTTCTTGCGTCAAAGATTTCAGATCAATCTCTTGTTCTTCAGCCTGCTGCACTAATGCCCCAATCGCTGTTGAAAATTCTTTTACTTCTGATAATTTCTTGCCCTCAAACAGAAAATGTCCTCTATGCTTAATAATGTGATGCAATGCCAAATAAAGCAATCGAATATCGGGCTTATCTGTTGTATTCGTTGCCAACGCATAGCGCAAGTGAAAAATTGTCGGATATTTCTTATAATAGTCTTTATCTGTAAATCCATCATCTGCAAACAGTGCATACGGCAGCTCCGGCATGTTTCCATTGATGTCTTTCTTATCCTCATGCCAATACTTACTCTCTTTCATCCGCTGATAGAATCCCATGTCTTTCTTGCTAATCTCTTCCGCAAAGATTTCCTGCAATAAATGTAATCGATTTTTACGGCGCTCTGTTCTTCTTCGAGATGTTCGAAAGATTCTTCTTTCTTCGGCTGTCTTAGCAGACTCAAACAGGCGAATTCCCCATAATGCCTTACCATGACGTTTGATAACATTGTACGTCGGATCCGTCACTGCCCATCCTACAGAACCGGTTCCCATATCCAATCCAATATAGTACTCTCCAAATTTTTTCATAAAATCCTCCTTTTTCTCTTGACATGTCGTAGTTTATGCTTTATTATTGATGTCAGTTAAGTACCATACGTATTAACTACATCATAAGTTCAAATAAAAATTTATTCAAATCGCCTTCGGGCATCACAGTGTGTGATTTAATTGAACTTTAGGAACTCGCCTCGGCGAGTTTTTTTGTTGCTTGTTCATACCAGATCATCTCCTCCCCATCACTTCAATCTAAGAATCAGCACTTGTTATCCTTCATAGCCAATTCCATTTCCAGATCATCCGCAAAATATTGTCTCCTCATTCTTTGAATTTCCTTTTGTAGTTCACTGACAACTTCCTGCGGTGCAGCAATCTTAACCCCTTCTCCTAATCCTAACACCCATCCAAAAAAATTATTACTGACAACCACTTCAACTTTTGCTTGAAAGTGATCCTCATCCACCGGGCGAATTTTAACGTCTCTTCCAAATCTATCTACGATCACACCTATAAACCCATTTTGACAAAGCAGCGTGACCGATTCCTCTTTTCCCGAAAACATTCCAAAATGTTTCTCTGCGTAGTTTGCTATATTTCCCTGTGGAAATAACTTTTGACCTTTTCTTTTGCATTTCATCGGTTGAATACGTAACATCTTGTCGACTCGAAAATGCTTGACAAGCTCAGCCTTTGCGTCATATCCTACCATATAATAATTCTCATTATCCCAAATCAGCCCCCACGGAGATATTATGTATCTCTCTCCTTCGTGTCTTGGCTCCATCTCCTTTTTCAAATTCCACTGAAAATATTGAAATGAAATCATTACGTCTGCTGTAATTGCATTATGTATTTCATCTACATTATAGTAGATACTTTCGTTCATGGTTTTTATCCGACCGTGAACATATACCTGTTGATTTAACTGTTTCGCTTCGTATTGACTAACGTAGCGTTCCAGTTTCTCTATAAGCTGGCTGGATTTCTTCTCTGTGATAAATTTAGAAGACTGTACTGCGTCTACCAAAAGTTTCAATTCCGCCAATTCCAAATTTCGATTTCCTACACAATAATATACATATCGTCCTATGTGCTTTTTTTCAATATCAATTCCAAACAATTGCAGAGCTTCTAAATCAGAATATATACTCTTTCTCTCTGCCGCAATGTCATACTTGGCCAACTCATTGATAATCTGCTCTACCTGTAAACCATGTTCATCATCCGTCAGTCGAAGCATAATCTTTGCTAAATACAACAATTTTAGCCTTTGATTCGGTCGCTTTGCCATTTACCCTCCCATCTCTTATACGCATACCTATCGTAGATTTCTTGGTACAAAATTTAACATTACTTGTCTTAGTGTGGATTCTCTACACATTCTTTTATGACATGCCACTATTATAACACATTTATTGTCCCATAAAACGTACTTAATCGTATTTTTCAATAATTTTGGTTTTTTGGATCGGTGATTTTTGATTTTGTATCCACAATTCGGACATTTTCTTACGGTATCCGAAATTTCCCGGTTGCATTCCGGGCAACTAATTAGTGCCATTTGCTTTTCATCCTTTCTCTTTTATCGTAATAGATAACATAACATTTTCTATTTTACGAAATCCTCTCATATGCAGTCACCGCCCCGCCCACCTTTTGACTTTCTCCCTCAAACTTTGTATAGTATATATGTTGTGCCATCGGGCACACGTTACATTTTACGACTGCAAGGCATCAGCTTTTGATATACGCCCGGTTTCTTTAGAACAGGGGGGATGGTCGCTGGTTTTTTGCAGCAAAGCAAACATTGGAGGGTACCTATGAAATCTTTTGGTAGTGAGGGGATTTTATTCCCTGTATATTTTATTATGCTGGCTTTGGCCGTATATCTGAACGTGTTTACGGGTTCGGGTCTTGATATCGCCAACATTATCATTAATATTGGAATGTTTTTAATTGTCGGCGGGATTATTTTGTATTCTACGACACATTGTTTCATGCCTGCTAATCGGATGATGGCTAGCCTGCATCTTGCGGCACGCAACTTTCAGACTGACTTCAAACGCAAAGGCGATTATTTGTGGGATGATTATAAAGATAATCCAAAGCTCTTTGGTAACAAATTGGCAGATACACGTTTTCGTGAATATTGCGAGGAACGCAGAAGATTAACGATGTTAGAGCGAAGTGCCCAATGCGATATTGATGATTATCTGAACGAATATTACATTGACAGCGTAATGAAATGTGGATTGATCAGCATTGTTCCCGGCGTAATGACCGGTCTTGGTATTTTGGGTACTTTTATCGGTCTGTCGTTTGGTCTTCAGAATTTTAATACCGGCAGTGCGTCCGCAATTACGGACAGCATTCCGCAGTTGATGAATGGTATCAAGATTGCGTTCCACACATCTATTTATGGTATGGTATTTTCTTTGGTATTTAACTTTGTTTACAAGAAAAACTTAGAAGATGCTTATAATGCCATGGACGATTTTTTGGACAGTTACCATAAATATGTCGCACCCCGTGCACAAAATAATGCGGCAAATATTTTCTTGGATTATCAAGCTTTGCAAATGATGCAGACGGAGAAGATGATGGAGAAATTTAGTGATGAAGTAGCTGATAAGATTGCTCGGGCACTCAGACAGTAACACCACTCGGTTCCGCGTACAGAAAAGAGGTTTATTATGCGCAGAAAAAAGAAAAGACATTTGGAGGAAACCAGTTATTGGCTTTCCTATTCCGATATGATGGCTGCTCTTTTGTTGATCTTTGTGTTGATCATTTCGTTTACAATGCTGCAATCGCAAAGACGTTACGAGCAAAAACAAGAGGAATTAAAGCAGCAGCAGGCTTTGGTTCAAAGCCAACAGGAACAACTGCAGGAGCAGCAGGAACAGTTAGACAAATTGATCGGTATTCGAACGGAACTGATCGAGGCTCTCAAGAAAGAGTTTGACGGTACGGATCTCAGTGTGAAAGTCGATGAAAAGACCGGATCCATCGCGCTTGACTCAAGCATTTTGTTTGATTCCGGACAATTTGCGTTGAAATCGTCGGGTGAAGAATTGCTGCAAAAGTTTTTACCAAAGTATATTGGCGTATTAACAGACAAGCAATTTAATGATTATATCTCAGAGATTATTATTGAAGGACATACAGATACACAGGGAGATTATTTATATAATCTAGAGCTGTCCCAAAAAAGAGCCTTGTCTGTCGCAACTTTCTGCTTGGATGAAAACAAGAAAGTGCTGTCGACTGCCAAGATCACGAAACTACGCAAAATTGTGACGGCAAACGGCAAGTCCTTTAGCAATCCTATATTGGATAAGGATGGCAAAGAAGATCAAAATGCATCTCGTCGCGTGGAATTTCTTTTCCGCCTGAAAGATGATGAAATGATAAATGATATCAGTGACATTTTGAATAATTGATATCAGCGACATTTTGAGCAAAAGATATCAGCGACATATTGAATAATTGATATCAGCGACATTTTGAGCAAAAGATATCAGCGACATATTGAATAATTGATATCAGTGACAGGAGGAAAACATGGAAATTCATCCGATTGCCCGGATACACTCTGATTTTCCGGGAAAGTTTGGCATTCCACGACAGAGCGGTCTGGTTCCGGAGTTACGCAGCCGTATCATATTTGAACCGGAATACCGCAATCGCGATGCGATCCGCGGCTTGGAAGATTTTTCTCATTTATGGCTGATCTGGGAATTTTCAGAAACAATACGTGGGGAATGGTCACCTACCGTTCGTCCGCCCAAACTTGGCGGCAATAAGCGCATGGGAGTATTTGCAACGAGATCTCCATTTCGACCAAATTCACTGGCGCTTTCTTGTGTAGAATTACAGGACATTATTTTTTCAAAAGAAGATGGACCAATCCTGGAAATAACGGGTGCCGATCTCATGGACCGCACCCCGATCTATGATATAAAACCATATCTTCCGTATGCCGACTGTAAACCGCTGGCTACGGGTGGTTTTACAGACAGCGTAGAAGCTCATTTGCTGCACGTAATACTTCCGGACAATGCGGGCCAAGTATTGCCTGCCGAAAAGCTTCTTTCTCTGGAAAAAGTGCTGGCTCAAGATCCTCGCCCTTCTTACCAAAACGATCCGGAACGCATCTATGCATTCGAGTTCGCCGGCGTTACTGTCCGCTTTTTCGTACAGGATGACATTCTCACCGTAGTATCTATGAGTTAGCTGCCTATATACGCCAACTTCGGGCATGGGAAGTTGGCGTTATTTATTTGCCCAAAGATAACAGTATGCTTGTGTTCTCGCCGCAAATCGTTCTGTCTTTAACAGATTCCGTACTTCTTCTTTGGTGTACCATCCTGCTTCAATTTCTTCCACATTAGATGTGCTTTGGCGGAATTCACCACGTGCTTTTCCGATGACACATACATTCATCTCATTGCTGAACCCAACCGCACTATAGCTGAGTCCTAACTCATCATTGATCTCATATAGTTCTAACCCCGTTTCTTCCCACAACTCGCGCTTCGCACTCTGCTCCGGCACCTCGCCGGGATCGATCAATCCCGCCGGGAAATTATAAACCCACGTACCTGCCGCCATACGGAATTCTTTGTTCAAAACGATTTTCTCCCCACTCTCATCAGTGACCATCAGCACAACTGCATCCGGCTTATTGCCACGAAGCTCTTCTCTTGTTTGAACATTACGGTTACGGCTGATCATTTCATATATCTTTGTCGTATCATCTACCGTCTTATAAGTAATATCATAACGGGTAATAAATTTACCTTCTTCCTTTTTATCAATCTTCTCAAACTTCATTCTCTAAGTTCCTCCTGTTTTCATTTATATTCTCAAGCTTCTCATACCGGAAGTTTGCGTTATATTGGCGTTAGCGGAGTACAAATAGATATCTTTTTCATACGTTACATATACCCGCAGCCGTTTTTCATCGGATGTTCCTTCCCCGAAATATAGTGTGCACGAAACGCCATATTGCATTCTCGCAATTCCATTTCCCCTTCAATATACGGTTCGTACATTTTTAGGATTCCTGCCGAACATCCATCACAACCACCTGCATCACCGCCCACAGATTCTTCAATGATCGCCATTCTTTCTTCCTTTGTGGTATCTTTTATCAATAAACTTCTCATCGTCATACCTCCTGTCATTCCAGTAAATAGCGCATGATTTCTGCGCATAATAGCCACACCTATTGTAACACTCTTTCGCCCTATAGTAAAAAGGAAAGTTGAGTAATTTTCAAAATGCTAGTATACTATACTATCGGGATGCAAAGCAGACACCCATCCCCCTATACCAATAAACAACCCAAACTTCACGCATCCAAAGGGAATGCATCGTCACATATTGCTTATTACGTCAAAGAATACGAAGTATTTTGCAGCCACAACATAGTGGTTTCTGCCATCAGAGAACTACAGTAATTGCCTTGCCGCAATTAGTTTTTAGAGTGATTTCTATATTTTGTTGCCTCTGATGAATGATTTACATGCCTTACAGAGAACTCGAAGTCCCGGAAGCAAGGTATTCATCATTTTTGAAAGGGACTTTGCGCTCGTCGTTACTTATGTCTCGTATTTCAGAGACATTAAGTAACGTGACGTAGCGCATCGTAGCGAAAGCGTCCCGTCCCAAAATGGATGATACCTTGCTAAACCGGGACATCTCAGACACTCTTTCAGGCATGTATACATCAGAGGCCTAACAAAATAAGAAATCACGTAAAAACTTTGCGTTCTGCGACAATTATCTTAGTTCTTTGATGGCAGAATAAGTCAGTTTATCGGCTGCAAAATAGTATGTATATTACAGACGTAATAAGCAATATGTGACGATATACTGATTTTGGTTGTGTGAAGTTGAAGTAAGAAATAGAAAGAAGCGTAGAACGAACATGAATACTAAGACAAGCAAATATGAAATAGATATGTGTAATGGCTCAATATTGGATAAACTGGTTTCCTTTTCAATTCCATTGATGCTGTCAGGAATTTTACAGTTATTATTTAATGCGGTAGATATTATCGTGGTTGGACAGTTTACAGGCAATGAAGCACTGGCGGCAGTTGGATCAACGACTGCGCTGATCAATGTATTTGTCAATCTTTTTATCGGAATTTCCTTGGGCGCAAGTGTATTAGCTGCAAGATTTTATGCGACCGGACAAGAGAAGGAAATGTCAGAAACCGTACATACATCCATTACGTTGGCTCTGATCAGTGGAATCGCAATGGGAATTATCGGAGTGATTGCTGCCAAAGGTGCGTTAGAGCTGATGGATACTCCGGATAATGTATTAAACCTGTCCACACTTTATATGCGCATATATTTTATGGGAATGCCATTTTTTATGTTATACAATTACGGAGCGGCCATTTTAAGAGCGGTGGGTGATACCAAACGCCCTCTATTATTTTTGATTATTTCAGGTGCGACAAATGTGGTGTTAAATCTTCTTTTGGTGATTCAGTTTCATTTGGGTGTTGCCGGTGTTGCTATCGCAACGGTAATTTCTCAATGTATATCGTGCATTTTGGTATTACGCTGTCTATACCTTTCCGATGGAAGTTATCAGCTCCGCTTCAATAAATTAGGTATGAAAACGCGCTATGTAAAGCAAATATTCCAAATCGGTATTCCAGCCGGAATCCAAAGCACGATCATTAATTTTTCGAATGTTCTGCTTCAGTCCTCTGTCAACTCTTTTGGTTCTGTTGCAATGGCAGGCTACACTGCCGCCAATAATATTTTGGGATTTTTGTATGTATCTGTGAATTCCATTACACAGGCCTGCATGAGTTTTACAAGCCAAAATTATGGTGTACGTAAATTTAAGAGAATGGATAAAGTGTTATTAGAATGCTTAGGACTGACGGTAATTGTTGCTCTCGTTTTGGGTGGTGGATCCTATCTTTTCGGTGCGGAACTAATGCACATTTACACTAAGAGCACCAATGTCATAGAGTGCGGTATAGATATTATGTTATATACAACCGTCACATATTTCTTATGCGGTATCATGGATCTGCTGCCGGGGGCATTGCGAGGCATGGGGCATTCCACCGTGCCAATGATCCTTTCGGTGATTGGCACGGTAGGCACCAGAATTGTATGGATCTATGTCATTTTCCCATGCCATAGATCATTAGACTTTTTATTTATTTCCTACCCGGTGTCGTGGCTCCTAACCATTGTCATGCAGGTGATCTGTTTTTATTTCGTACGCAAAAAGGTGCACAATAGCTAGCTGCTCCACCCAGCTCCTGTTCAATCCTGAGAAGCCGGTTGTACTTTGCAACTCGCTCACTTCGGCTCGGTGCACCGGTTTTAATCTGTCCGCAATTCAAGGCAACTGCCAGATCTGCTATCGTCGTATCCTCTGTCTCTCCGGAGCGGTGGGACATAATACTCGTATAACCAAACTGTTTGGCAAGCTTGATCGCTTCCATCGTTTCCGATAAGGTTCCGATCTGATTGAGCTTAATTAGGATTGAATTACCACAGCCTTCTGCAATTCCCTTTGCCAGCCGTTTCGTATTCGTGACAAACAGATCGTCCCCCACCAACTGTACTCGATCGCCGAGTTCCTGTGTCAATTTCTCCCAGCCAAGCCAATCCTCTTCATCCAGTGGATCTTCAATAGAAATGATAGGATATCGTTCCACTAATGACTTCCAATGCGCGATCAACTCCTCGGAGGAATATCTCACCCCGGATTTTGGAAGCAGATACATCCCCTTTTGATCACTTTTCCATTCACTTGCCGCTACATCAATAGCAATCCGGAAGTCTTTTTCCGGTTCGTACCCTGCCTCTTTGATCGCATCGAGAATACATTCTATTGCCTCTTCATCACTCTGCAAATTTGGTGCAAATCCACCCTCGTCACCAACAGAGGTTGCCAAACCTTTTCGTTTTAATAAGGCAGCCAATGCATGAAACACTTCTGCGCTCCAACGCAGCGCCTCGCGGAATGAGTCCGCTCCCACCGGCATGATCATAAACTCCTGTACATCTACTGTATTGGCCGCATGCGCACCACCGTTCAAAATGTTCATCATCGGCACAGGCAGTTTTGTACCGGATACGCCACCCACGAAACGGTAAAGTGGCGTCTTTAACGATTGTGCGGCTGCTTTTGCCGTTGCAATAGAAACCGCCAAGATCGCATTCGCTCCAAGCACGGATTTGTCTGCTGTGCCATCTTTACGCAGCATTACTTGATCGACCGCATACGTATCAGACGCGTCCATCCCGCGCAAAATACCATTGATAACGTGATTAATATTATCAACCGCCTGCAGCACACCTTTCCCACCATACCGTGTATGATCTCCATCCCGAAGTTCCAATGCCTCAAATTCTCCGGTAGATGCACCACTCGGCGCAGCCGCCCGTCCTATCGTCCCATCCTGCAGAGTCACTTCTGCCTCTACGGTTGGATTCCCTCTAGAATCCAAAATTTCTCTGCCTGTAACACGTTCAATCTGCAATTGTTTAAGCACACTGATCACCATACCTTTCTTACATTCTATTTTTGATCAGTGTTTCCATTATTTATCATTCTATACAGATTCTCATCAAAAAGCCGCTTTATAGATCTCCAGCAACTGCTCCTCGCTTAATGGAATATAATTGTTTTTCAAAAGTCGCAGCTGCGTATTTGCAACATCTTTCGCAAATACCGGAAGATCTTCTTCTTTTACACCAAAGTTCTTTAATGGCTCGCTCTGCAGCACATCATCCATCAGCGCATATAACTTGTCTAGTGCTTCCGTCTGATCTACGCCCAAAGTCTCTGCGATAACCGCCTCGAGATCATTAATTCGCCCTGTCGGTTTGATCTCTTTATATTTTTTCATAACAGAGGCAAACATAAGCTGGTTCGACTGACCATGCGGAATATGATAGACCGAACCAAGTGGATATGCACACGCATGCACTGCAGCACATCCGGCGTATCCAAACCCAAGGCCTGCCCAGTTGGATGCTTTCAAGAATTCTGCTGCGTATTCTTTCCACGCATCTCCACCTCCTGCTGCAACTGCTTTCGACCAACAGAAAAGAATTGTCTTTAATGCTTCTGTCGAAAAAACTCTGGAAATGCTGCATCCGTTTGGACTAAGGAACGACTCTACGCTATGTACCATTGCATCGATCGAAGATGTTGCAAAAATCTTGTACGGAAGGGACGTAAGCAGATTTGTGATCAATACTGCTTTGTCCGGCAGCATCGCATTCGAGGCAAGTCCCATTTTTACGCCTTTGCTAACACGATTGATGACAGATATGTTCGTAACTTCACTTCCGGTTCCGCAGGTTGTTGGAATGATAATAAGTGGATGTATTTGTTTCAAGGTGTCCACATTATCGTACAGATCATCTACGGTATCGTCCGGGCCGGCAACTGCGATCACTTTCGCAATATCAATTACTGTGCCACCGCCGACTGCAATGATCCGATCATATTTTTTGTCTCGAAGGGCATTGAGAATTGCGTCGACATCTCCGTCGGTCGGTTCCCCCTTGCTGTATTTTTCACGAAATAATGTCTGTACCCCGGTGTTTAACTCTGCAATATAATCCTGATATGTATGCTCACCGCACAACACCAGATCATCCGATCCCAAATCGGCATCAGCCGCAAACTCAGCAAATGTATCAAATTCCTCAATTTCTGTTTTTATCGAAAATCCTTTCATCGTAATCCTCCATTTCTATCTGCGCCTACATACAAAAGGTATTTTAGCACTGTCTGCGCCTCATACTGCAGCATCTACAATATCTTCCGCCGCTACATATTTCTGCTCGACAATATCAATGATCAGCTCCGCTGTCTTTTCCCAGCCAAGAAGACTGCTGTCGATCAATATATTTCTTGTGTGACGATCGCCACGTTTCTTGCCGGTAATGTAAGCATGACGAGCGTGCTGTGCCTTCTCAACCTCTTCCCACTTCGCAGTTGCTTTTCGTTCATTCATCCCCTCTTTCGCCATAACAGCAGCAACTTCTGCTTTTTCCGGCGCATAGACAAAGACATTTAAGACGTCATCTCTATCCCGCAAAATATAATCACTGCTTCGTCCAACGATAACACAGGAAGATTTCTCCGCGAAGTCACGAATTGCCTGAAACTGCGCGTCAATGACTCGATTTGACAAGTTCGCATAGCGAACACCATAAGAAGTATCAAAGCCATAACGAACGCCGATCTTGGTATCTGCCTCCTCGACCAATCCTTTGGCAACACCAATCCTCTCAACGACCTTATCCACCAAGTCTCTATCATAGTACTCTATTCCAAAATGATCGGCAACCATTTTGGCGATTTCCGGACCACCACTTCCGTATTCACAGCCAACTGTTACAACAAAATGTTTGCCCGTATATTTCTTGGTCTGCTGTTCTGCTGTCTTATCTGCAGCATCTGCGGTACTCGTTTCACTTACAATAAAAATGTCACGGCCAAATTCGGCACCGTACTTGCTCTTAGAATAAAAGTAAAAGAACACACCAAGTGCAAGCCAAGCTCCTACAACGATCCATTCCTGCCATACAAGTGCGGCTGAAAAAGATGCCGGAATGATGTACAACAACGTCATAAAGGCTGCCATGGCAACTGCCATTACGCCAACAAATTTGCCCGCTTTTGCCTTGTACGGTCTATCCATGTCCGGCTTGGTCTTTCGCAAAATGCAAAACGAAATAGATACGAACATATACGCAATAACACAGCCAAACGATGCAGCATCGACAAGCCATACAAGAACACCTCTACCAAAGAATGGTGCAATACAGCAGGCAATTCCGCAAAGAATAATTGCTGCTTCCGGTGTTTTATTTTTGCCAAGTTTACCAAACATTTTTGGGATCATCAGCGACTCACCCATGGAATACAGCGCACGGCTTCCACCCATCAAGAATGAGTTCCAAGAAGTAATGATACCGCACAGACCACCAATAATGAGAACCTTGCCCATGAGTGGTGTATGAAATGCGATCTCGATTGCTTTGGCAGAAACAAGCCCATTCTGTGAAGCCATCTCCTTTGCAATGGCACTGCCCGGCATGATATAGCACACAGCAAAAATGATAAGCAGATACCAGGCAACTGCCAAAAAGATGGACAATAACATGATCTTTCCAATCTTTTTGTATGGAACATTAATTTCTTCTGCCGCCTGCGGAATAACATCAAAACCAATAAACAGGAACGGTGTCATACATGCAACCTTGAATACACTTCCCAGTGTGTTACCGGTAGATGCCTGCCACATCTGACCGGTCACGTTTCCACTATCGCCATTGATTGCAGAGCCAACAACCAAGAGGATTCCGGCAATTGCAATGATCGCCGTAAGAATCGTCTGCAAAACAGCTGCTGTCTTGGCACCTTTAATATTGATCAATGTGATCAATATTGCAACACCTACACCTAACAAAATCGTTGTAAGATAAATGTCTTTGCCAGCGATGGTGTATAAATATACCTGATTAAATTTTGGAAATAAGTATGTAATTACGGTTGGGAGCGCTGTTGCCTCAAAGGCTGCTGTCGCAACATAGCCCAATATGATCATCCACGTACATACGAACGATCCTGTCGGTCCCATCGCACGATAACTAAATACATGCTCGCCACCACACTGCGGCATTGCTGATGTCAATTCTGCATAAGTAAGTCCGACAAAAAATACCATCAGACCACCAATCAACATTGCGATGATCGATCCCATAAATCCCGATGTTGTGATCCAATCGCCTGAGTTAATGACCCAGCCCCAGCCTATCATGGCGCCGAAGGCGATAACGAGGATGTCCCACGATCCCATTACCTTATCAAATTTTGAATTCTGCTCCATAACGTTTCCTCCAATTATTTCTTAAGACGAATACGTTATCATTTTTTGTGATAACCTGTTCATCTGTAATGTGATTTACCTGTTCAAAAAAGATGTCAGGGCGCAGTTGTTGTGCGTTCCCTGACATCTTCGTCAAGTTTCGGTTATGTAACCGGCTTTATGCAATTGCTTCTTTAATAGCTTCCTCAAAGATCTCAAGACCTTTTTCCATCTGCTCATCTGTCATTGTAAGCGGTGCTAAGAAGCGGATTGTATTACTTGCAAATCCACAGCTTTCCAGCAGCAGACCTTTCTGCATTGCATTTCTGACAATGTCTGCAACCAGCTTTGTTGCCGGCTCTTTTGTCTCTCTATCGGTAACGAACTCGATGCCGATCATTGCGCCAAGACCTCTGACATCACCAATTACATCGTATTTATCTTTCAATGCATTGTATCTGTTCATAACTACATCACCAATATGTCTTGCCTTAGCTGCATAATCGTCTCTCTGCATAATATCCATGACTGCCAATGCAGAAGCACACGCAAGTGGGTTACCACAAAAAGTACCACCAATCGTGCCTGCCGGTGCTGCATCCATTACCTCCGCTCTCGCTGTGATTGCAGAAATCGGAAGTCCGCCGCCTAATGATTTGGCAGTAGCGATAATATCCGGTGCTGCACCAGCCTCCTTCCAATATTCAGAAGCATAATACTTACCGGTTCTGCAGTTACCGCACTGCACTTCATCTGCGATCAGTAAAATGCCATTCTCATCACAGATTTTACGAATTGCTTTGACCCAAGCGATCGGAGCCAGAATAAATCCGCCCTCACCCTGTAACGGCTCAACAAGCATACATGCAATTTCATTGGCAGGTGCACCCTCATCAAAAATCTTATTCAGCTCATCAATATAATACTGAATTGCCTCTTCCTCAGTGTATCCTTTCGGTGCACGGTATAAATAAGGATATGGTGCACGGTAAATGCTTGATGGGAAAGGTCCCATGCCAACTGCATAGGTTTTCTTGGCAGTCAGTGCCATTGTAAGATTGGTTCTTCCGTGGAATGCACCGGTAAAGCAGATCACGCCGTTTCTCTTTGTATATGCCTTGGCGATCTTGATCGCATTCTCGTCACACTCTGCACCAGAGTTGGCAAAATAGGTTTTCATCGTATCACCTTTACAAGGCATGATCTTATTTAATCTCTCGGCAAGTGCTACATATCCGTCATGCACATACACATTAAAAATTGTATGGAAATATTTATCTGCCTGTGCTTTGACTGCATCGATTACTTCCTGATTTGAATAACCAATATTTAACACACCAACACCGCCGACCCAGTCGAGAATCTTGTTGCCATCCAAATCTTCAAACATAGCGCCTGCGCCCTGCTTGATGCAGATTGGATAAGTGTTTCCACAAAGCGCCTGTGGAATTGCTGCATTTCTACGATCAAGGAGTTCCTTGGACTTTGGTCCCGGTACCTGCTCTGTTACAATTTCCGGTAATGCCTTTGATAAATCTTTTGTTGTCATATGTTTGTCCTCCTATGCCATAAATTTGAAACACAGGCTTCCTCGCATCATCACTTGGATGCCTGTTCTGCAAACAAAAAGACGCCAAAAAAGTAAAATACTTTTTTGACGCCTTTGTCATTGCTTTATTTTTTATTCTGCAAACATTATAACAACTTTGGCATGCAATACAATGTACTTGCTGTACCAAATATTTTGTGCACGGTGCACAATTGCCGCTCACTACCTCTGCATATTACGATAATTTCTTATCATAAAGGCCAGCTTAAGTAATAGACACGTGTCAATATCGTTGATCTGGCGGCCGAGGATCTCCTGAATCTTCCTCAGACGATAGTTCAAAGTGTTACGGTGGATATACATTGCTTCTGCCGTGTCCTTCGCATTACAGTTATGGTTGATATACTTTTCAAGTGTCTCGCATAGATTACCCTGATTAACTTCATCTGCACGAAGCAGCTTTCCAATATTTTTTTCAACAAACTCATCCAAAAATCGACTGTCCGTAATCTTAGATATCATCGTGTAAATACCCTGATCTTTATAAAAAAAGACCGATTCTTCCCGTCCGGACATATTCGCAAGTTTAATCGCGGTAGCCGCTTCATTTCGGCTCACCCTAACATCTTCCAAATATCCTGTACTGTTTCCTACGCCGACAACCAGCCTGGTCGCACAGTCTTTCTCGGTAAGCTGCGTAATCTTTGCGAGAATTTTCTTTAACAGCTTATCACTCACATCATACGCCGGCACAAGTGCCAAGACCGTACCGGCCTGCAACTGCGTCAATATATTTTGAGGCAGATAATGTGAAAACTCTGTACGAATGATCCCACGTATCGCTTGTCCGATCGTAAACGAATCGTCTTTATCCCGTTCCTTAAAAAAAGCAAATTCGATCACTCGAAATTCTCCGGACAGATCCACATTCAAATATCTTGCCTGCGCAAAAACATCTTCTTTGTTCAGATGCTCTGCGTCCAAAATAGAGGTGAATAATTGTTCCTCTGCATTTTTGTTATTTTCTTCCAGCACTAACCTCTTGCATATGATCTGACTCAGATCCACCAAAGGGAAACGCATTGGCAGCTCAAACAATGGTAATCGATGTTCGTCGCAATATTGTACCAACTCTTCCGAAATCTGTCCTTCGTTAATTCCCACTGCTGCAATATCATATTCCTGCATTTTTGCAATGAGTTCTTTCAATTTAAGGCTATCATCCGTAAGATCCCGATTGGTTAGCACGACAAATTCACTGCCATGAATATAGCTCTCCATACGATACTCACTCTTTACACATTGCAAACAATCCGCAAAGTATATCCAACGGATCGGATGCATCAGGCCTTCTTCACCCGCCCGTAAGTTTAATGTTTCCCTTAACTCCGGAATCTCCATCATGTCTATACAGTTCATTATGCTGTCCCCTTTTTTGACCAAGTCAGCAAATAGCTGCTCGCTGTCCCTTGGCATCCAAGGCAGTAAACAGCTGCTTTTCTCTTATTTCACCTTACTCAGTGAACATCTGCACCCAGTAATAAGAATACATATCGTTTGGAACGATCACCAGACCAACACCGATCTTCTTAAACCTGTTATTCATGATGTTTTCTTTGTGCCCCGGAGAATTCATCCAAGAATCCATAACAGCTGCCGCACTTCTCTGACCGGCTGCAATATTTTCCCCGCTGGCCGTTGGTGTTATCTTGTACTTTTCAAAAATCGTAAAACAAGATGTGCCATTCGGACGAGTATGCGAAAATGACTTTGTAAGTTCCTTTGCTCTGTCCTGTGCCGCTTTCATAAGTTTCTCATCCATTGCCAATGCTTCAAGCCCTTTTTTCTTGCGGTTTTTATTGACAATAGAAATCACCTTCTTTTGAAGAGAAATATCTGAAGTTGTGTTCTTTTTGCCCGCTGTCTTCGCGTTTTTCTTCGCTGCCTGCTTTTTCGTGACGATCACTTTACATTTTAGCGTTTTCCCTTTTACTTTAGCAGTCACCACTGCTTTCCCAGCCTTTTTGCCGGTTACTTTACCCTTCGCATTGACCGTTGCAACAGATTTTTTTGAAGATTTCCATTTTACCTTCTTCTTCGTTCCGCGCACTTTTAACGTGACAGACTTTCCTACTGCGATCTTCGCTGTCTTCTTATTTAGCTTGATCGCGGATGCTGCGTCTGCCACCCCACTATACAACGCACTGCCTGCTAATACTGCTGCCATCAATAATGCCATGGCTTTCTTATTCTTATACTGTTTCATAATAATCCTCCATTCTGCGATTCTTTCCCTGCTTACTGTCAACTCACCTCGCTGACAGGATATCTATGTATTGATACAATTATGACATAGATATAACGTAAATTTTAATGGTGTCCGTACATAAAGTCAACCATAATCCCCTGTTGGGAATCATTTTCCTGAAAGGATCGACCGGTTGCAAGAAATTCATCGGACATTTATAATGACTATATGTACGAGATTCTTATATACTATACTGTATAGTATAATATCGCAGGAGTTACTCATTGTAATTACGATGTCAAACACCAGATTCAAACCTTTTGACACCGTAATCTCATTGTACAAATAAGCTGAAACACCGGCTTTTCTGTGCAAAACAAATAAGAAAGTGTAGAGGAAATTATGCATTACCACAATCCATTTCATCAAAAAAGACATACCACGAAAGCATCTCATGGTATAAAGTTTGTTACTTCAATCACTACGACCATTGCGCTGATCTTGGTCTGTGCGCTGGCAGTTTCGCAGATCATTCCGACAGACCGAACGGATCGATCTGCCAAGGTCGCACAGGGTAAAACAACCAGATCAAAAAAGCCTGTGAAAACGACATTTACGCCGGCTTCCGGTGAATTTCGCGGTGTATGGATCTCTTTTCAGGATATTGGAGAAAAGCGCTACACCAAAAAGCAGTTTGAGAATTTCATCAACAAGACGTTTGATAACTGCAAAAAAAATGGATTTAACGCCGTGATCGTTCATGTTCGTCCATTTGCCGATGCCTTGTATCCGTCCAGCTATTTTCCATGGTCTCGCTATGTATCCGGAAAAGCCGGGAAACATCCGGGATTCGATCCGCTCTCCTATGCGGTCAGCGCGGCACATAAGCGGGGCTTAGCTTTCCATGCATGGATCAACCCTTATCGCATTGCCAGCAATACGACCAACGTATATAAACTCCCGAAAAAATCCATTGCCCGAAAATGGGCTGTTTCCAAGAAAGCTTCCAAACGCCGCAATGTATTAAAATGGGATGGGAAACTGTATTTTAACCCGGCTTCCAAAGATGTCCAAAATCTTGTTTGCAATGGTGTCCGTGAGATCGTGCGCGATTATGCTGTAGACGGCATTCATTTTGACGATTATTTTTATCCGAATCTGGGTGCGAAATACAAAAAGGTATTTGACTACAAAGAATACAAAGCATACGCAAAGCGCTGCAAAAAGAAACACAAGAAAAAAGTTTCGATCGTAACTTGGCGCAGGAACAACGTATCCAACATGTTAAAACGTGTTCGAACCATCGTACATAGATTGGATAATAATTGCGTATTTGGCATCAGCCCGGCAGGCAATATCCGTAATTTATATGCAAAAAATAATTATTACGCAGATGTCAAAAAATGGATGCGTTCTTCCAAATATATTGATTATATCTGCCCACAGATTTACTGGACATTCAGTCAAAAGACTTGTCCTTTCCGCGAAACCACAAACAAATGGCTCGCGATACCACGCGCAAAATCCGTAAAAGTATATGTCGGTCTGGGCGGTTACCGCGCCGGCATCTCTAAACGGGAGGCAAAATTAGGAGCGGACGCAGAGTGGGGTACAAGCCGCACTAATCTCAAACGCCAGCTCCTATACTTACGCTCACAAAACAGTTGCGGCGGTTTTATGTTGTTCTCTTATTCCGATTTGATCCGCAAATCGGCACGCTCAGAAATGAAGCGGTTTACAAAATTACTGAAAACTGTACCTTCAAATGCTGTAGGACCAACTGCAACGCCAACGGCAGCTCCAACCACTGTACCGACAGCAGTACCAACAGAAACTCCATCAGATGCTCCAACGGACAGCTCAACGGCAGCTCCAACAGAAACTCCAGCGGCAGCTCCAACAAACTCACCGACCGTTACCGGCAACTGATCCCGGAACGCACGGCGAAACCGTTACTTAACAGCTAACTCCGCAGGCGGCTTTGCCAGTATGTTGTGCACCGGAATAACGCTTACAATTGCATTTACCAGCATGATTGCCGCTATCAACGTTATCGCGCCCCACCATGGAAAGCTTAGATTCATTCCAAGGGATGGCACGGATGCGGCGAACTTCATAACACCTGTCGTGACCACAACCCCGGGAAGTGTCGTATAGCAATTGATCAGCAGCATTTCAAGTATAAAAGAACGGATAATACTTGCCTTGGAAATTCCAAGCAGGCGATACACCGTCAACTCCTCCATTCGCGATGATGCATTGGAGCGGATCGTATAATAAATGATCAACACAGACAAGATGACAGCAATCATTGCAAACAATGCTTTGCTTCTCGTCTTGTCTTTCATTTTGTTCCGATAGGCTTTCACTTGTTGCTCTGCCGGAATCGTCACTTTGACCCGAAACATTTTTTGATACGGTTTCAGTTCACTTTGCAATTGCTTTACCAGCTCTTCCCGCTGCTCCAAATCATCAACATAATATTTTATCTTCTGCATTCCCACTGCCAACTGGTCTGCTAACTGCTTACCGGCGGCATCTGTCAAAACATAATCAACATCACAGGAATTGTCAAATCCACCCACTACAATGTAATTTTCTCCTGCATTACTAACCGGTTCCTCTTCGTAAAACACGGAACTGTTACCAAGCTGTTGCACCGGATATTCTTTCTGGTTTCCTTGAAATTCCTGATAACTTTTGATCTGATCATATTTTGACTGCGGAACCAGCATCTGATCATCCTGCAAGGTTACATTATCGTACTTACCCGGATACATCTTCTGCAGCTCTGATAATGACATGACCGAATAGGAACTCGCAACCATTCCTAGCAGCTTTGATTGACTGCAGTAAATGGACGCCTCGTTGTTGCCACTAATGCCAACTACCGTCAGATCTTTGCTGAATGAGTTAATAGAAAGTGTCTCTCCTAACAACTCCTTTGCGGACGCATATTGACCGGAAATAGCCGTGTCACTTTTCAAGAAACGATCCGCAACCAGCTTATCGATAACAATCTCATCCGATTTCTTTGGAAGCCGTCCATATAACAGATCTTTCTTCGTAACTTTCGATATGTCCACATAGGAAAAGTCGCGGATCACCTGGCTGCTCCCCCGCATCTGATATAACGTATCTGCTTGTATCACCAGGTCACGCGCTGTATCGTAAAACATCATATCCTTACGTTTCCCTTTCGAAAGCACCTTATTATAGCACTCCTGCATGGTATCACCAACGGCATATTCTTCTGCCGGAGAAGCCAGTTTCATCTCCACCTGTACATAATGTGAATCATCCTTCACAATCTCTTCCCGATGCACCGTAACTGCTGTGATCAAGTCCGATATCGTCAGCGAAAGCATGATTGCTGTTATTAAAAGGATGACAACGATAAATGCCTGCTTTTTCCCCAACAACTTCAAATTTTCTAGTGTCATTCGCCAGGTTGCTTTCCAGGACAACCCGGATTTTTTACTCATTTCCAATGGAGATAATTCATATGAGAAGTTCTCAACATCTTCCATCTCCAGTTTTGGTCTTGGCTCATCAAAGATTTCACATCCGGCTTCTTCCCCCGCAAAGATCACATCACTTGCCATGTCACTCCGAATATAAAGTTTCCCACTTTTCCATGCCATTTTTAACCGAATAGGTTCCTCTTTACTGTCCGCATTTTGGTACACTTCAATTTCATTTTCATCGCTTTGCATGGCCTGACATGTGAGCTCCGGCAAATAAATATTACCATCGTCCGATCGTTCATAACTGCTGCCGGAATGATTATCGTAATCTTTTGTAATCTCTCCATCCTTGATCTCTAGAATACGATCCGCAAAAAACTCAGCAATACGGCGCTCGTGCGATACTAAAATAACCAGACATTCCTTGGAAATCGCACGCAATATACTCATTGTACGTATTGTATTTTCCTCGTCCAGATTGCCGGTGGGCTCATCTGCCAATATGATCTGCGGTGATTTCACAAGTGCCCGGGCAATAGATACCCTCTGCTGCTGTCCACCCGACAATTTGGATACCAGCTTCTTTTTGTAACGGCCTATGCCAAGCTGCTCCAATACATACGATACTCTCTCATCTTTTTCCTCATCCGTCAGATCATAATGACTAAGTGCAAGCTTTACATTATAAGCAACCGTGTAATCCTGCAGCAAATAATAATTTTGGAAAATATAGCCAAATTTTTCACAACGCAAATGCTCAATTTTCTTTGGCTCGTACTTCTTTAATATTGTTTCGTCTACGGTAAGTGTTCCTCCCTGAAACACATCCAATCCACCAACGGTATTTAATAACGTGGTTTTTCCGGAACCGCTTTCCCCCAAAATACATACCAAACCTGTCTGTGGCAGCTCCAATGTAATATCATTCAATACATGAATCTCACTTCGTTTACCGCGGTTAAAATATTTCTGTAAATGTTCTATCTTGATCATTCGCTCACCTTCCCTTTTAACAAATGATTAAACGCTGCTACCATCACCATCGCAGCCACATAATTGTACATAAAGTACACTAGGTACCCGGGCCATTCATAATAGTAGAGCATAGCACGCAGCGCCGGCACAAAGATTCCAACTACATTCATCACTACCACGACCACGATAATAGCAGTAATACTGTATCGACGCATCTCCATATAATTGATCTTGCCGATCAATTTTGTGGACATACCCATGAATTTTAAGATTTTCTGGTCTTTGATCTGAATCTTAAATATAGAACGTAAGATCAATATCTCAGCAGCCATCATCACTAATAGTATTGCCACTGCAATGCCGATCGTCCTTAAACGTTCCTGTACCAGATCTGAATCGTATTTATCTGCGCCAAAACGCAGTGTACTCACAGCCTCATACCCGGCTTTATCCAATGCCTTTAACACATGATCCATTTTGGCATAACTTGTAATATATACCGATGCCTGCCTGCTGTCGGTGCGATAATACTTCTCATAAATATCCTGAGAAACCTCTGCAAAATTTGCCCCACAGCCATTTATCTTCTCACCGGTTTCTACATTCTCGATCTGTTTGACATCCTTGCTTTTCATATCCTTGTCATACTGATCAATATGCAATAAACCGGACTGACCTAAAAGAGTCAAGTCATTATCTTCTGCCCGATACACCGCTGCTTCATATGCACCTGATACACAAAGTTCGTTATCCTTCTTCACGATATCGCCAACAATCGGCCACAATGCTGCCTGTCCCTGATATTTGCCAAGTTTTTGATTATAGGCATATTCATAGAATACTTTGCCACCGGTTACGGTACTTTGCAGCATTGTACATATCTCCGGCGAAAAGTACACCTGTTTATCCTTATTTTTTAACAGTCCGCTTACTTTCATCTTTCGCTGTATATAGTTCTCCGTTGATGACCAAAGCACATCACTTGTATAGAAAAATGTAATCGTATCACCAACCTTATATTTTCCCCGATCGTACAGTACAACTTCATCGATCTTCTTTGGCAGACTGCCCTTTGCGAGATCCGATTTCTTTAAGCAGGAAGACGATCGCATGTATTGATCTTTCTTGACATATTCAACGTTCTGTGAGTCATACAGCCACCCTTCATTGCTCGTACTCATCCTATTATAGCCGTACTCCTGTCTATAATCTTTTCCTTCCTCAAAATAATAATTGATATCATTCACAATATCGTACTGATCCACCGAAACGACGTGCTTCATTTTGGTGAGTCGGTCAATATCTTTTTTCGTCATAAACTTTTGATCTTTGCGTCTAAGCGAAATGCGCTTATCATCCTTGCGCGCAAAAGATGTTGCCGAATACTCTTTGGTGTAAATATCATCTGCATTCATTAGCAACTGCCCGATAAATAAAAACGATACGATAGCAGCAGCTAAGAAAAAGCCCATAAACAATGCGATTTTTTCCGGCTGTCTCACTGCATTCATTCGCACGAAGATCCGCCCTATGGTATGATCGCGAAGTCGTTCCTCATTGCTTTCAGACTTTTTACCGGCTGACGTTTTCTCATTGTTGTCCACATTCTCGGACATCTCCGGTTTCTGCTCTGTGTCCATATTTTCGGATACGTCCAAGATCAATGATCCATCATGCAATCGCACTTTTCTGGTAACATATTTTTCTACCTGTTCATAATTGTGAGTTACCATTATAACCAAATGGTCTTGCGAAAGATCTCGAAGCAATTTCACGATCTGCGCTCCGGTTTCACTGTCCAAGTTACCGGTTGGCTCATCCGCCACAATAATATCCGTATCCTTTGCCAACGCACGAGCAATCGACAATCTCTGCTTTTGACCACTGGACAACTTAGACGCACGCTGGTCTCTCTGTGCACTCAGGCCTACCCGTTCCAAATAATGAATTGCCTTGTCTCCAGCTTCTTTCTCAGGCACTCCCATGATCAAAAGCGCACTGACGATATTTTCTTTGGCGGTATAATGACCGATCAAACTATAATCTTGAAAAACAAAGCCGATCTTAGTACGACGATATTCTTCCCAGTCATCTTCATCATACTGAAATGTCGGCTGTCCATCCACATAAAGCTCCCCATCATCAAACGTATCCATACCGCTAATGATCCTAAGCAATGTTGACTTTCCGCTGCCGCTTTCCCCTGTGATCGCAACAAATTCTCCCATGCGAAACTCCAGATTGATACCCTGCAATGCCTGTGTCACTGCTGTTTCGGAATAATAATACTTCGAAATATTTTGCAACTTAATTCTTACTTGCTGCATATTTCCCTCCTTTTTCACGTTGTACATACTTTGACTCCCAACATACTTTGACTCCCAAAAAAGCATATCATAAAAAAAGAGGCGAATCTTCCTGGAAAATTCTACCTCTACTAATATATTTTTTTCCGATTTCTGGAAATTTTAATGCAACATTCTATAATTATTGCTGTAATTTCACGTCTTGTCTTTGTTAATGAAACGCATCTGTCCTTCCTCTTCTCCATAACGCTTTGCAACAACTTCCAATCCCTGCAAATGACGACATTCGGAACATAAATTCCCGAAATCCAACGGCTTACCGCAGATCTGACAATACACCTGCGACACTGTTTTTCCATCTGTATTTTTGTACTGAATACGACCGTCACGGATCCATGCGCGTACCTTCGCATTGGAAATGCCAAAATGATCAGCCACTTGAGATTCATTCACATCATTTTTACGAATATAATCTTTCACTTCATTAAACAGATTCATTTCCATGCACGCCGGACATATATCTTTATTATATTTAGGATGTAATCTGCGTCCACACTGTTTACAGCTCTTTATCTCCGAATCCCCAAAACGATTTCTATCTACGATCATACTTTCCCTCCTCTTCTCATATTTCTGCAGCTGCCTTTATTCATAAAGCCGGCTGCCACGAACTTTCTGCTCTTATAAGAATAGCACTCTACGAAAATACCGTCAAGAAAAGATACGATCGAACCAGACTTCGTAAATTTGGAACATTGCTTGTCCAAGACCATCACGGATCCAAATAATCCCCCAAATTGCTATTTATTGTTGGAACAGGCTGTGGCGTTGTTGTGTTCTTACGTTTCGAGCTGCTGTCTGTTCCCTTATTTGAGGAAGAAGAATCGCTGTCTGTCCCGGCATTCCCGTTTGACGAATTCTTGGTCTGCGTATCATCATTCGACTGGTTATACTGCAGATTGGAAATCTGTTCACTATCCATATCATAAACATAACTTCCACTCACATCTACGCCATCTTCTGCTTCTGCCGCAAAATCAATCGTTAGCCTGCTCCCATTTTGTTCCGCGAGCTTGTACACCGCAATTGCTCCACTTTTAAACTGAATCTGTGTGTCATTATATTTGGCAAAGATACTGCTGAGAATATCATTACCGTCTTCCTGCCGGTACAGTTCCGTAGCTTTATCAACATCATACAGCACAAATGTCTGTGCTTTGGTGCCATTATAGATCAATACTGCATATCGTCCGGTCGAAGCATCAGATTGCGGCACCCACTTCAACTCGCAAAAATATCCCTTGACCTCGTTCATCTTTTTCTTGTTTTGTGACATCATGATCTGACCGATTTCCGGGCTTCCGGTCGTGTCAGTGGTCGTCTGCACACGCATACACTCGTTGCCATCGGCATCTTCCAAAGTCTCTGTCTTGCTGACGCCCGCTTCCTCTGTTCCCTGTGACGCCCTTCTATGCTGATTCAATTCATCAGACGATAATTTCTTTGCCAGGAACTTTGTTGCATCGCTGTCCCAAATATAGTACAGCTTTCCAGCGGATAGCTGCATATAAAACAAGTCCTTCACGTCCGATTCCTGACTCGGCTTCACAGACTGCATCGATGCCGCCTGCTCCCCATATACCGCCTCTGAGACGATCTGCAAACCGGTCTCCTGCATCTGAAACATTACGTACACATACGTCCGCAAGTTCTTAACCTGTTTTGCCGGTGTCGGCGTGACGTTCTCATTGCCCTTGCTTGACGCTGGTGTCTTAGCACTTTCGTCAGTCTTGCCAGCCGGTGTCGGTGTGACGTTCTCGTTGCCCTTGCTTGACGCTGTTTTTGACTTGCTGTCCGTTTTGTTGGACAGCAATCTCCCGATCTGCTTTTGCTCTGCTGCATCCCACGCTCTCTGCTGTCCCAAAAGCAGTTCTTGAATCCCATCATTATTATAGTCACCGGTCTGCAGCTTCAAGCCCTCCGGGAAATAAAGCGTATCCTTCGCAATCCCCTGCTCTCGAAACACTTTCTGCAGGTCAACAACTGCCAATTCACTGCCTGCTGCATCCGCAAGCTGCAGCTCATAACTGTTTGCAAGGATCCTGCCGTTGGCTTCATTACGCTTATGCCGCAAGGAAACTGTCTGTTTCAGTCCACTTGGCGACAATACATCTGTCTGCGAAATGATGAGATTCGTTTTCCTCGTGTCCTTATTTGCGGACAGTTTCTCACTCCCGGCATTCCACGTTCCTCCTGCCCATACATTTTGAACCGGACGCAACAAAAAAAGCCAGAAAAACATCAAAAGCAAAAGGATCACACCGGTCATTTTATAACACATTCGGTCGGATCCCTGATGCAGCAAACGCTGCGACCGTCTCTCTAAGTCTGTTTCAAAGCTTGCACACGCAGTAAATGGCACACGGCTTTCCTGCGGTACAATGTTCAAAATCCCTTGTATATACGCATTCTTGTCTGCCGCACTGCATCTGTCCACGGCACATTCATCGCACGCCATTTGCTCATCCCGTCTAACCAAAAATACGGCAGCCCATACGCAAGGATCGTACCAATGCAAAAGCAGCGCCGCTACATAAAACGCATTCCAAAGATTGCTTCTGCGAGCACGTCGACACTCCATATGTGCTAATGTATATTTCGCCTCCTGCACATTCATCGTTTCCGGCAAAAACACGCGATTCACGAACAGACCTGTCATGACCGGCAATTCGACCGCTGACTGGTACAAAGTACCCTCCAGTCGTTTTTCCCGCATACGGATCGCGGAACGCACCTTTCCCGCCCGAATCACCAAAAGAACTACCAATATCAGCATTCCTGCAAAGTATCCTATCGCCATGATCCGATAGAGAGACGTTACTTGTATGTTCGCTTGCCATACATCGTGCAGACTGCGAAGCAGTCCGCCATGCTGCGCATCGATATCAAGTCCTACATCTGCTAAAAATCGATGGTAACTGCGATTCCACGCCGGAACAATACTAAACATACTGGAAATCTGGATTGGACACACGATCCGCAAAAAATACAACCGCCACAGCCATACCATATATTTCTTTGGCAGACCACTTATAACCACACGCAAAAACAGCAGCGGCAGGAACAAACTCACAGCCGCCGCTTCCATTGCGATCACAATATAAAAAAAGCGATATAAAAAAGCAAAGCCAGCGCTTTGCTTTGCAAGAATTGCTAAAGCAATTCTTGGCGATGTCGCGCTACACAACAGCAATTTCCTATTAATTAAAAAAGCAATTCCTGGCGATGACACGCTACACAACAGCAATTTCATATCAATTAAAATATCCAAGTGCATTACTATGCCTCCGCATTCACCTTCATTTTTTGTCCAATTACACATTATAAATGGGTTTGCTGCAATACGCAAGACTGAACTTTGGTTGCAATTCCCATGCCAACGTGGTACATTTGAACTACCGCTTAAAACGATAACTAATTAATAATAAAAAATAAGGAGCGCTTATGAACGATTTATTTTTGAAAGTTGCTGCTGCAACGCCGGACATCCGTGTTGCAGATCCCGATTACAATACAGAGCAGATCATCGAATGTATGCAGAAAGCAAATACAGAGCATGCGAAGCTGTTGGTTTTGCCGGAACTTTGTCTGACCGGCTATACCTGTGGCGATCTCTTTTTACAAAAGGCGTTATTAGACGGTGCCATCTCCGGCCTGAACCGTATTCGGAAAGTGTCCGCTAATATGGATATGATGACCATTGTTGGTCTGCCTTTTTCTTATATGAACCGGCTATATAACGTAGCCGCTGTCGTATTCCATGGAGAAGTAATATGTCTGATCCCCAAAACTTTTATTCCGAATTATTCCGAATTTTATGAAGCAAGGCATTTTACAGCCGCCCCGAAAGAGGGCATTTTCCTTCATATGCCGGAACTTTGCGATGAGGAGGGATTAGATCTCATCTGGTTTGGCAGCAAGACCTTGTTTCAAGCAGATAATATGCCGGGATTGATCATTGGTGCGGAGATCTGCGAGGACTTATGGACTGCAGCACCACCTTCTACCGCACACGCTCTGCACGGTGCAACCATCATTGTTAATCTGTCGGCCAGCGACGAAACAACCGGCAAAGATATCTATCGCCGTGAGTTGGTAACCGGACAGTCTGCCCGCCTTTTGTGTGCATATATTTATGCAGATGCAGGAGAAGGCGAATCCTCTACGGATCTTGTATTCGCCGGGCATAATCTGATCGCCGAAAACGGTACACTGCTCAACGAAAGCAAGCGTTTCCAAAACGGTATGATCCTGTCTGAGATCGATCTGGGGCGTTTAACCAGTGAGCGTAGACGCATTTCCACGTTTCCACAAATTGTTCCGGGCACCGACGAGTCAGAGAAAGATGCTTATCAGATTATTCATTTTACATTTCAGCAGGTGGAAGAGACAACGCTCACAAGACATTATGAACGAACACCGTTTGTCCCGAACAGTAAGGCAGACCGCGACCGCCGCTGCGATGAAATTTTACACATTCAGGCGATGGGACTCAAAAAAAGATTGGCGCATACCCATTGCACCAGCGCTGTGATCGGCATATCCGGCGGATTGGACTCAACGCTGGCTCTGTTAGTTACTGCGAAAGCCTTTGATCTGCTTGGACTTGACCGAAGTGGTATCGTTGCCGTCACGATGCCTTGTTTTGGCACGACCGACCGCACTTACCAAAACGCCTGCACACTCACAAAGCAGCTCGGCGCAACACTAAAAGAAGTCCCGATCCACGAAGCAGTTGAACTTCATTTTCGGGACATCGGACACGATCCGAGCAGCCATGATGTTACGTATGAAAACTCACAGGCCAGACAGCGCACACTGATCTTAATGGATCTTGCCAACCAGTCAAACGGTATGGTGATCGGTACCGGTGACATGTCAGAGCTGGCACTCGGCTGGGCAACTTACAACGGCGACCATATGTCCATGTATGGCGTCAACGCGTCCGTTCCAAAGACGTTGGTTCGTTATTTGGTATCCTATTATGCGGAAACGACGGAAGATCCTTCGCTGAAAGCTGTGTTATTAGATGTCTTAGATACCCCGGTAAGTCCGGAACTCCTGCCTCCAAAGGACGGCAAGATTGCTCAGAAAACAGAAAATATTGTAGGTCCTTATGAACTGCATGATTTCTTCTTGTATTATCTAATGCGTTTTGGATATACACCGACGAAAATCTTTCGTTTGGCAAAATATACATTTGCGGGAGAATACGATGATAAAACCATCTATAAATGGTTGAGAACATTTTATTGGCGTTTCTTCGCCCAGCAATTTAAGCGTTCCTGTCTGCCGGATGGGCCAAAGGTCGGCAGCGTTGCATTGTCACCGCGCGGCGACTGGCGTATGCCTAGTGATGCCTCCGCTGCTCTTTGGATGAAAGAATTGGATACGATCGAACAATCTCTTTGATGTTGTCAAAAACGTTCTAATGCCCGTGTCGGAATTTCATTGCCGGTGCGGGCATCTAATATGCTCTCTGTTTCGCTAAGTGCATTCTGATACCACATTGCTGCTTCCGCCAGATCCCCACACTCTTCAAAATAAGCTCCAAGTTCACAGCATAGCTCAGAAGTAGGTGCCGTCACTGCATCCCGCAATGCATATGCCAAAAAATGCGAAACATCTCCCGCCAAACGATAACCTCGTGTCAGCACACAGATTGCCTCTCGAAGCGCATCCTGTCCACTGTCCGGATCCTCCATTACTCTTTGGAAAAATCCCTTCGCTCTGTTAAAATCGCTGACGTCTCCACAGCGATACAATTCCATTGCATACATATGGCGCAATTTATCGGACAACAGTTTCTCACGATCCGCTGCGGCTGCCAGTGCCTCTAGGTCTCTTTTGGCATGTCCGGGCGATGGTCTGTGCTGAATACGTATCTCACTGTCAAACACAACCGGCTCCAAACGTAACGTCTCATGAATCGGATCGATCCAAGTAAACGAACGCAGTCTCTTATATAATTTAGGGCGGTACTCCTCCGCAAAATTATATACGGTACTAAGTTCCGGCGGTGTGCAATACAGCATTTGCACAATCTCAACTTCAGGCAGCAATACCTTTTTGAGCTGCAATAACTTCTGCAGCTCTTCCGGCTCCAAATATTCATCGGCATCTGCCGTATAAATGTAATCACCGGTTGCCTTGGAAGCTGCATAGTTCCTTGCCTCTGCAAAGTTTCCTGTCCACGCAAAATCATAGATCTGATCGGTATACGCTGTGGCGATCTTTTTGGTTGCATCGGTAGATCCGGTATCCACTATAATGATCTCATCCATCGCTGATGCCATGGATTCCAAGCACCGATTCAAAACTGCCTCTTCATTTTTCACAATCATACAAAGGCTAAATTTCATGCACTTCTCCCCCTGGCACACACTACTGCAGTGTCTCGCGCTTCATTCTGACACAACTTATTCTGCAGTGTCTCACGCCCTGTTCCAATGCACACACTACCGCAGTGTCTCGCGCTTCATTCTGACACAACTTATTCTGCAGTGTCTCACGCCCTGTTCCAATGCACACACTACCGCAGCGTGTCTCATGCCACATCCTGATACATCTTATTCTGTGTCGTCCCCGGTATCGCCTCCGACATCATCCGGCTGTGTATTATCGCTCGGCACATCACTTGGGTCATCATCAATAGTCGTTGGTGGTTCCGTTACCTCCGGCTCTGCCTTTGGTGTTGCCGTAACAACCGGCTTTTTGGTTGCTTTTGGCTTTGCCGTCTCCTCCGGTGTTTCTGTCTCACGAGCCTCAGGATCGATCGTTTCACGTGGTTTTGTCGAGTAACTTCCATCTTTCTTGTCTGACTTGCTGCTTGATGATTCCGATTCCACAAAATCCTTATTCTCCAGACCGATATGAATCTCGTTCATAAAGTTTTCCCAAATTGTTAGCGGATACGTACTTCCGTACAGGTCCTCTAATGTTCTTGGCGAATCATATCCCACCCATACCGTCGTTGTATAATATGGAGTAAATCCACAGAACCATCCATCTTTTTTGTCGTTCGTCGTTCCCGTCTTACCGGCGCAAGACATATTGTTCAATTCATGTCCTGCTGCTGTACCACTTGTCAATACACCGGTCAAAATATCTGTCATGGAACGTGCTGCATTTTTCTCATAGACTTTCGTTCCCTTCCGCTTGGTTCCGTTATTCTTCAAAATAACATTTCCCTCGGAATCTGTAATCTTCTTAATGCAGGTCGGCTCGCGGTAAACGCCATCATTTGCGATCGTCGCATACGCAGAAGCCATCTCGACCGTTGTCACACCGTTCGTCAGTCCACCAAGCGATGCAGATAGATAATAGTCATTGTCTACAATATTGGCAAAATGCATTTTGAGCGGATAACTAAGACCAACCTTCGGCGTAATTTCCTTAAAGATCTTCCAAGCGACAACGTTCTTGGACTTCTCTACGGCACGGCGCAACGTGATCTTTCCAAGATAGCTGTTGCCCGAGTTGCTAGGACCACCCTTAAACCTTGAATCATCTACGATCGAATTCGGTGTATAGCCGCGTTCCAATGCAGGCGTATATACCGCTACCGGCTTAAAGCAGCTACCCGGCTGACGATAACTCTGGAAAGCTCGATTCAACGTATAACCCGTCGTTGATTTCTGCTTACGTCCACCGACAATTGCAACTACGAATCCCGTCTCATTGTCAATGCAAGTAGCCGCGCCCTGTAACTTGTAAGTACCATCCTTTGTTTTTTCCTTAAATCCCTTCAGGGCATCATTCACACTCGTCTGCAGTTTTTTCTGTCTGGAACGACTGAGTGATGTATAAATATGATAGCCTCCGGTATTCAACTGTGTTCTACACTCGTCGTACAGCGTATCGTACTCTTTTTGATAATTTTTGCGATCTGCGTCATTGGCAAATTCATAGCGGAACTCAAATCCGTGTTGTTGCATCAACGCTTTTGTCGCACAACTGATCGCATAGGTAGCCATATAGTCCTGACTCTTGATCGCCTCTGCCGGATCCAGGACAATCTCCGTATAAGAAGCATCGCTGTACTCTGCCTCCGTAATTTTCTTTTCCTGCAAAAGCTGTTTCAAAATACGGTCTTTACGCTTGATCGTATTGTCATAATGCTCCAACGGATTATACGTTTCCGGTCGGTTCGGGATCGAACACAAAAATGCCACCTCTGCAAGATTCAACTCCGAAGTTCCCTTGCTAAAGTAAGCTCTGCTGGCTGACTCGATACCGTACTTTGCATTCGCAAAACATACGTTATTAATGTAAAATTCCAAAATCTGGTCTTTGGTATATTTCTTCTCCAGCTCCATTGCGTAAAAAATTTCACGCACTTTTCGCTCATACGTTTTATCATCCGTCAAATAGATCTTACGGGCAAGCTGCTGCGTGATCGTACTTCCGCCTCGAGAAATCTTTTCATGGAACAAACGACTCTTTACAAGCAGCACTGCCGCTTTCATAGTGGAGAGAATATTCACTCCGTCATGTTCATAAAAATCTCGATCTTCCGTCACGATAAAACAATCTTTCACCGATTGCGGAATTTGATCAAACGCCAAATAATAGGAATCTTTGTCTCCCCGCAACTTGGCGATCACTTTTTTATCTGCCGAATAAATAAAACTGGTCTCCGAAGAACGGAACGTTTCCGTCGTCGATGACTGCACATCCTGCTTTGCCTGATTGCGCCAACGCAACAGATCATCTCCAAATTTAACGTAAAAAACAATCATTACTGCCATGATGATCAATAATATAACAAGCAGTGCAATTTTCATCGCCAACCGAAGCTTCGGATGCTTTCGCTCTTTTTTGCGGTGTGAACTTTTGTCCCCCGCTACTCTAAATCCACTCATATCCTCCTCTTTCTGCGCAGTCTTATATCCACTTTTTGCGCCCCTTATTTTCTGTATCACATTTAGCAATTTCCCCTTAATAACCCGCAGATCCACTCTTCTAGAGCTTTCCAGCTCGTCTCGCACGCTGATCTGCTCGCTTCTCCAAGAGGCTCATTATATGATATTTCGTACTTTTTACGGCATTATAATAGCATATTTCTATAAAAATTTCATCCTTTCCATAGCATTTCACAAAATTGTAAGATTCAGTCATGATCTCGTATGACATCTTTTTTAAGCCTTATTTCATAAATTCCATTAATAAGAACAAAGCCAGCGCTTTGCTTTGCAAGAATTGCTAAAGCAATTTTGGTGGTATAACGTAACAGCACGAGTAATTTCCTATTCCGTAATAAAAGCAGAGGATGTACTTTTAGTCACATCCTCTGCCAGTAGTTATACACTTTTTAGTTGTCAACTCATGTTTCAAGAAACATAGTAAACATTACTTGATGACTTTCACTTTTATTTTGTATCGTTTCTTCAAAAATTTACGTTCCTTATACATTTCTGAGTTCTTTGGCGTTTTTATGGTAATCTTGGAAAGGTTACACTTTAATCCACGATGATAAAATATGCTGTCAATGTACCACCCAAGATTTTTTATGCCTTTAGGAACCGTCACACTTCTCAATTTAGGACATTCGAAAAAAACATATTCTCCAAGTTTCTTGACTCCTTCCTTTAGCACCACTGTCTTTAACTTTTTGCAATATTGAAATGTTAGATCCAGTTCCACTTTTCCATATACGGTTATCTTCTTCAACGCAGAGTTATAAAATGCATACGGCCCCAATTCTTTCAGTTTTCTAGGCATTCTAATGTAATTCAACGAGCAACACTCAAAAGCATTCTGTTCAATCACCTTTACCGTATCCGGCAGGATCACCTTTTTAAAGTTGGTGCAGAAAGAAAACGCAGATTCTGCTATCTTTGTTGTCCCCTTTTTTACTTTGACCGTTTTTGCCGTATACTTTCTTGGAACAGAAATTAATTTCTTTCCGTTCTTAGTATATAAAATCCCTTTATATGATTTTAACCATTTGTTGCCGGATGCTACGTCAAATTGCTTCAAATTCATCAAGAAAGACTGCATACCGGAACCATATCCTTCCTTCAAATAACCTCCGTCTGCATTGACTTTTTTTACTGTTTTTGGAATCTTTAAAACCTCAACTTTTGGTATTGGCCATTCTGGCAAATCCGCTGGTGCCTCTACCAATCTTCCATATACATCGCTCAATCGAACCTCTGTTACTGTTTTTCCATCAATTTTTTCCGGTATAGTAATGACTTTTTTGTCCATATTCATAGCAACAATAACTGCATGATTATCTTTCTCGGAATACCGATATATAAAGCCATCTTTTTCATCCCATTTACCTGTCATATCAGCATAAAGTTTAAAATATTTTTGTGTCAGTGTTGATTCCGTCTCATCCGCTTTTACAAGCGAATACTGATGAAACAATACCATAAAACTAAATAACATCATACATAAATAATATTTACATTTCATACGAATCCCTCCTGTTCAACTATACTTTTTGTTATCATGTTCCACATACTAATATTCCTAGTTTCAATCACAACGTGAATATGTTTTCCATGCCGAAGTTGTGCTGATAGACTTATCTAATTTTCTCGCATAAGTATATACCCTGTATAAGCAAATATCATTCTTTGGATTCTTCGAGTCATTTGCTCCAAAGCTGACCACGATCCCTTTCCTTACTCGTTTCTTTTTCATTTGCTTCTCCTTACCCATGTCACTTTTCACATGTAAAAATAGCTACTTTAGATACAAAAAATAATTCACTCTATACAGAACTTCCGTTAGTTACATCTTTAGCACACCATAGATTTTGTGCAGTGTCAACAATATCAGCGTAATCTTAATAATTCTTAAGAATTTGGACATATCTGATCATCTATATAAAAACCCCCTCGCCCCTTTTGAGATGCGAAATTGATGGATATCTGGTTGAAGATTCACAAAATACTCGCAAGGAAAATTCAAACCTTTTAACACCTTAATCATCATGAAAATGATTAAATAACTGAAACATTGAGAGCAAAACATATATCCAGAAAAAAGCACACATAAGCAAGCTGAATTTCTCAAAATCTTAATTCCAGTCAACTGATATGTAATGACCTCTTGTCAAGTACAAATTAACAGAAATCACCACAAACTTTATTTAATTGTTGCTGAAGGCACCCAGAAAGAGCCTCGGAGTATCAGTTCTCGGCCTTGGCCACTCTGATATACGTGGATTGGTTACCTACAGGTCAATGGTCCGCCGTGAGCTCTACCGTCTAAAAGCGTGGATCACAGATCTATCTGTACCGACATAGTTGAATCGTAGATAGCTCGAACCTTGAAATGGCCGAAGCCCTTTCAAGATGTCTTCAGTTGTTACTTTGTATTGGCCAGATGTATGTGGCGTAAGCCATCTTACATCTGCTTAATTACCCACCATAACAGCGGGATGATGATGTCAAGGCTGCGCAAGCACCGCCATAGGCGGCTTGGTCTTGACAGTAGCAGCACGATGTTATCCCCACGTCAGGCAATGTTATCTGTCATCATGCCCCACATGAAGCATGCAAGTTCCCTTGCGATTGCTGTTTTGGCTACATTATGTTTCTTATACTTATTAAGCACCATCTTGTAGTATCGGCGTCTTAGACGCTCGTTAGCTTTGTCAGCATAAGCGATGACTGCAGGTGTATTCCCTGACTGACGGGACTTCAGTTCTTTGGATTTGAAACCAACCTGTCCTCTTGCATAGCATTGTGACGCTTCTGTTAGGAGTAGCCGTACATGCCTGTTTCCTGCTTTGGTAATTCCTAGTCTGTTCTGATCATCGCCGCTGGAATCTTCACCAGGTACAAGACCGAGGTAAGAAGCAAAGTGCTGGGCAGAAGCAAAGCGCTTGAAATCACCGACTTCAACCAGAACAGAAAGTGCAGTATGTGTCTTCACACCGATGAAGCAGCAAAGCTTTTTCACTGCTTCCTTGTATTCATCCTGTGTTGCAAGCTCCTCAATACGCTTATCCAATCGTTCAATCTTGTCTGATAGTGTCTGGTATGTCAGCAGGTATTCGTCGAGGATCTCCTTGTACAGAGCCTCAGGAGTTAAGGCCTTAAGCCATTTAAGATGAGCTGCTGTCCAATGACTTTTTCCGTCATAGCGATAGTTATGGCGTAAACAGAACGCAAGAATCTGCTGCTTCACTTTTTTCAGTGCTAGTTTGTGATCGTCCCTCATGCGCAGGAATTCTTTTGTTTCTTCATCCTTTGCAGTTGGGATATGAACAGGGCTGTAGTTATGCTGTGCAAGACATTTGGCAATGATTTCAGCATCACGTCTGTCTGTTTTTATACGCTTTTTACTACGCTGTTCAAGCATTGTAGTAGGAGCGAGAATAATGCATTTTACATTGTTCGCCGTTAATTGGTGATACAAAGTATAACCGAAGCAGCCAGCCTCATAACCACATATGAAGTTAGCATCGTCTCCGTAGATGGTTCTAAGAAACTCCAGATAGTTCAGAACTTTTTTGTAATCAGCTTCTGTCCTCTGGTAGTGAGAAGCCTTTTCGGCTTCAATTGTGTAAGCACAAAGTGAAAAACTTTCCTTGTGAACATCCATTCCTACGTAAACTGTGTTATAATTCATTTGATGACCTCCCTTTGTATGCGGTAATCCCTGTTACTATTTGCTTTTGACAATCATTAGTATACAGGTAAATCCACGAAGTTACAAAGTGGAGGTCATTACATATTGTCTAACTACCTAAGAAACGCAAGCTGAATTTCCTAGAATTCTAATTCCAGTCACTCAATTCAATTCGTCCCTCCCCCTACTTCAATAACATAGTACAGCGGAAGAAGCTGCAGGGTATCTGCACGGAGAGACGCTGATGACTTCTACCTCATTGCAGGGATGGATGCTTGTGTGCTATCAGGGATTTCCATTAGGGGTTGCCAAAGCCACAAAAGGCACACTGAAAAATCATTATCCAAAAGGGTTGCGAACACAATATTAAGGAAGCGCCAATCGGGTAGGAGGTAGATAATTATCTTATCTACCGACCTCCCACACCACCGTACGTCAGACTGTCTAACGATTAAGAAAAATGTTATAATAGAACTACCAAATACAGTATCGTAGGGGGATTCGTTATGGCATATATTGTTGGCGCAGATAGATATCAAACAAGAATGGTAACCACTTCATTAGATGACTTAATAAGTAAGGATAATTCTGTCCGAGTAATAGATTCTTATGTAGAATCCTTAAATTTAGAAAATCTAGGTTTTATAGAGTATAGTGGTAGGAATCGAGGACAATCACCTTATCGCCGATCTGATTTATTAAAACTTCATATCTATGGCTATTTAAATAAGATTCGTTCTAGCAGAGCATTGGAGACAGAAGCAAAACGCAACCTGGAATTAATGTGGCTGGTAAACTGCATAACACCTGATCATGGTACTATTGCAGGTTTTGTTCAGAAGAATAAGACTGCGTTTCACAATACATTACGAAATCTTACTCTTATTCTCAAAGGTTGGGGGCTCATTGATGGAGAACTGATTGTTATTGATGGAACTAAGATCCGTGCTCAAAACAGCAAGCATAATTGTATTACGCAAAGCGGTTTAGATAAAAAAATCGAATATGCGGAAGCTCAGATAAATGCATATCTTATGGCAATCGCTAAAGATGAAGCGCTGGCAGATGACCTTACAGATAAACTAAAAACATATCAAGAACTAAAAGAACAGTATCTTACACAAAAACAGGAATTAAAAGATGAAGGACTGGAACAAAAGAGTTTGACAGATCCCGATTCAAGAAGGATGAAAAATAACGGCTCATTGGATATCTGCTACAATGTACAGTCTGTTGTAGATGCAAAGAATCATTTTGTTGTAGATATTTCGACGACTAATGATATAAATGACCAAAACCAGCTTTACACTATGGCACAAAAAGCATCCGAACTTTTAGAAAAAGAGTCTTCTACAGTTCTGGCAGATACAGGTTATTATAACGGAACGGAGATAAAAAACTGTGTTGATGCCGGAATGAATGTCTTTATAAAAAAAGCTAAAGCGAATAATGCTACAAAGGATAATGAATTTCGCAAAGAAAAGTTTATATATAATGGTGAAACTGATGAATATACATGCCCAGCAGGAGATAGATTACGATTTTTTGAAAATACTTCGAAGAATGGTATGAAGTATCGCAAATATAAGTGTACAGACTGCAATTCGTGCAAATATAAAAAAGACTGCACTACTTCTTCATCTGGAAGAACGATACAGCGTTGGGTACATGAAGATGTTCTTGAAACTGTGTATAATGAAACACTAAATAATAACGAGGTTTATAAACAGAGAAGATGTATCGTGGAGCATCCGTTTGGGACTATAAAAAGAAGTCTCGGATATAGTTTCTTTCATCGACGCAGACAAGAGAATGTTGACGCAGAAGCTGCATCTATGTTTTTCGCTTATAACTTTAAGCGATTATTAAGCATGTTTTCAACAGAAGAATTAGTAACGAAGTTTGAAGGAAGTGTGATGTAGCAGGGAGAGGAACGCATGTAATTCATGTGAAAAACAAAGATAAAAATGGTATTAAAAAAATCGAAGATAAAAATACCGTACATCAGACTGAATTTTCGAATCGTTAGACAGTCTGACGTACCGTTCGGTATACGGCGGTTCTTTAGTTTTCACATATTTTCAGGTAAAACTCTGTGAATGTTGGATATCCCCATTCACGGAGTTTTTCATTACTCAAGGCAAACTGTACCAGTCTATTATTGCTACAGTTCCAAATGCCCTGGCGCATATTTGCGTGCCATTGAATAAAGTCTTCATTCATTCCGAGTTCTTTCAACTTTCGGTATTTCGTTTTAGGTTTCTTCCATTGTTTCCAATAGACTGCCCTTATTCTATGGCGTAACCACTTGTCATTACTCTGCAACAGACCTTTCATATCTGCCATTCCAAAGTAATTTACCCATCCTCTAATAAACTGTGTCAGCTTTAATGCTCGATATTCATTTCCCCATCCGTTATGTCTGTCAGTAAGCTCTCTGATTTTATTCTTCATCTTTGTTACTGATTTAGGATGTATCCGAAATCTGCATATTCCCTTGTATCTATAGAAGCTATAGCCAAGGTATTTGACTTTGCTGATATGTGCCACGCACGTCTTGGTGCGATTTACTTTAAGGAATAGTTTTCCCTCAATATATGGCACTATGTTGTTTAAGGTTCTTTCTGCACTTTTCTTGCTTTTACAGAAAATCATACAGTCATCTGCGTATCGGACAAATCTATGCCCTCTCCGTGTAAGTTCCTTATCCAATTCATTCAGCATGATGTTACTTAAGAGTGGGCTTAATGGTCCACCTTGTGGCATTCCGACCTCTGTCTTTTCGAACATTCCTCTGCTGATAACTCCAGCATTAAGATATTTGTGAATGAGTGATATTACCCGCCCATCCTTGATGGTTCGTGATAGTACTTCAATTAGTTTGCTCTGACATACTGTGTCAAAGAACTTCTCCAAATCCATATCTACCACATATACATATCCATCATTGACATTTGTCTGGCATTGTTTCAGTGCGTCATGCGCACCTCTGTTCGGTCGAAATCCAAAACTATCCTCCGAGAACTGTTTCTCGTAAATCGGCGTTAATACCTGTGTGATTGCCTGTTGAAACACTCTGTCAACTACTGTTGGCACTCCCAGTTTTCTGACCTCGCCTTTTGTTTCTTTGGGTATTTCTACCCTACGGACTGGATTAGGTTTATATTTCCCATCCTTTATCTGTTGGATTAGTTGCTCTTGGTTGTCTTTCAGAAAGCCTAGAAGTTCATCTACGCTCATTCCGTCAACGCCGCCTGCTCCTTTGTTAGATTTCACTTTCTTATAAGCCTTGTTAAGGTTATCCTTGTGTAAAATCTGTTCCAGTAGATTGTCCGTCTGAAAATCTGTGATGATGTCGTTGTTTTCAGTAATCCTCTGATGGGCGGACACTTCTGCATACTCTTTCTGTTCCGCAGATACCATTTGCAGATAGTCCTCAATATGAAGTTGTCTGTCCTTAAATCCATCTTTGGTTACATTCATTTACTCACATCTCCTAAAGTTCAGTCCTTCCCACTATGTTTGCAACCATAATGGTACTATGACCTCTGCTGACTTCTCGCCATTCGTTGTTACTGACGGTTTTCATACTCTGTTTCCAACCGCTGACGAAACCTCCCTTGGTACCACACGTCACTTTCTCTCCATATATCTGCCACATTTACTACAGTTAATTCCGAGTAGTTATTGGACTTTGGCTTGTGATGCAGCCTTATCCTTAACTATAGCCTGATGTGATTTCTGTTCGTCAGACCAGAGATTTGCCTCCACCTTCCTTCAGATTCCACCTCACGATGGACACCCTTGGTCTTGGCTGTATCCTTCCCACTACTAGGGCGGATTAGGGACTTTCACCCATTAGCGACGTGCGCCGCAAGGCGCACACCAAAAACAGAGCAAAACGCTGGTTTTGCTCTGTAGTTTGTTCGCTATTAGCACTTATTGCAAATGCTACTTGATGACTTTCACTTTTATCTTGTATCGTTTCTTTAAAAATTTTCGTTCCTTATACATTTCTGAGTTCTTTGGTGTTTTTATGGTAATGTTGGAAAGGTTGCACTTTAATCCCCGATAATAAAATATGCTGTCAATGTACATCCAAAGATTTTTTATGCCTTTAGGAACCGTCACACTTCTCAGTTTCGGGCAACTAGTAAACACATATTCTCCAAGTTTCTTAACTCCTTTTTTTAGCACTACAGACTTTAACTTTTTGCAATCTGAAAATGTTTCATCCAATTCCACTTTTCCGTATATGGTTATCTTCTTCAAAGCAGATTCTTGAAATGCACTCCCGCCCAATTCTTTCAGTTTCCTAGGCATCCTAATGTAATTCAACGAACAGCGCACAAACGCACTCTGTCCAATCACCTTTACCGTATCCGGCAGGATCACCTTTTTAATGTTGGTGCAGAAGGAAAAAGCGAAATCTGCTATCTTTGTTGTTCCCTTTTTTACTTTGACCGTTTTTGCCATATACTTCCTTGGTACAAGAAGCAGTTTCTTTCCATTTTTCGTATACAACATTCCCTTGTATGACCTATACCACTTGTTAGCCGATGCCACGTTAAATTTCTTCAGATGTACCAGATAAGACTGCAGTTCTCCGCAATACCCTTCCGTCAGCCCTATTCCTGCATAAATATTTATAACCTTGACTGTCTTCGGAATACTCAAGTACTCAACCTTTGGAACCGGATTGTCCTCATGTTCTCCGTAAAATTCATCTCGAAAATAGTAATTTGAGCTACAGCTAAATACATCCATCAGTTCAATCTTCGTTACTGTTTTACCATTGATCTTCTCCGGTACGGCAACCTTTTTTTGTTCCATTGGTATCGCAACGATCGTTGCCGTATTCTTCTTATCCGAATAAAGATAAGTAAATCCGTCTTTCTGACCAAATTTACCATAATCCTCCGCAAATTCGGTAAAATATCTTTCACACAGTTTTACGTATCTGTCATCCGCATTTGCCGTTGTCGACTTCGAAAATATTGTTGCGGCACACAGCAACAACAAACTCACACAATATCTGATTTTCATGGTGATCACCCATCCTTTCCTGCACAGTCACTCTGTGCATTATAATAACTGATTTTATTTCTGTATCCTAAGTATGATCAATGACTGCACCTTTGCCAGAATCACTGTTCATGATTTCCGTAATGCTCTTACTCGTTTCTTTTTCATTTGCTCCTCCTTACCCATGTCACTTTTCACATGTAAAAAATAGATACTCTAGATACAAAAAATAATTCACTCTATACAGAACTTCCGTTAGTTACATCTTTAGTACACCATAGATCTGTTACCTTGTCAACAATATCAGCGTAATCTTAATAATTCTTAAGAATTTGGACATATCTGATCATCTATATAAAAAACCCTCGCCCCTTTTGAGATGCGAAATTGATGGATATCTGGTTGAAGATTCACAAAATACTCGCAAGGAAAATTCAAACCTTTTAACACCTTAATCATCATGAAAAAAAGTGATTAAATAACTGGAACATTGAGGGCAAAACATATATCCATAAAAAAGCACACATAAGCAAGCTAAATTTCCCAAAATCCTAATTCCAGTCACCCAATTCAATTCGTCCCTCCCCCTACTTCAATAACATAGTAAATGAATATCATATTATCTTGCATTTTCCATACCAAATGCTACTGTTATCTATATCTGCCATATATTTCCTATTATATGGACTTGTAAAATCTTCTGGTATGGAAAGTTTGAGTTGATTTTTTCTGTATAACACGGAAAAATATGGGAATGCTGTCATTGAAAGCAAGATTGATCACCTTGCACAAAGCGAACGAATTTCGCGACACCAACATGATACCTGCAATATGATGCTAGGGCTCCCCTAGATTTACAGGATCAAAAAAGACAGGAGGATTACTATGTTTTACCATAACTTATCTGATACAGACACCATTCTTACGCGCGTTTCCACTCGGCTGCAACAGCCTCAAAACACTGGCCGCAGGAGACGTTATAGCAAAGCTGTTGCATTACTGTTGCTTTTTACAGTGTCTTTCGCTACATTGTTGACCGGACTGCGTGCAGTAAATGCAAACGCTGTACATACCAGCTTCACCCATTCTCAACAAGCAAAGGCCAAGGCTCATCAGATAAATTCCCCATCGACTGATCTTGTCGATAGTATGATTCGACTGCACGTCATTGCCAATAGCAATTCGACTGCCGATCAAACATTGAAATATCAAGTACGAGATGCCATTATTAACGAGCTGCAGCAAGATTTGGCAAATGCAGCAGATCCACAAGAAGCAGAACAGCGAATTTGCGCCGAAAAAGATTATATTATGAATACTGCTGAAAAAGTGATTCGCTCACACGGTTTTTCCTACCCGGTATCTGTGTCACTGGAAGATCGCTATTTTCCAACCAAACAATATGGCGATTTGACCTTTCCACCGGGAACGTATCGTGCACTTTGTGTGGAAATTGGCAAATCTGAAGGCCGTAACTGGTGGTGTGTGCTATTTCCATGTCTTTGTTTCGTTGACGAGACTACGGCTGTAGTCCCAGAAGACTCTAAACAAAAGTTGAAGCAGCATATAACCACAGAAGAATATAACCGCCTTACAGCCACTTCCTCTCCGGCGCTAAAGAAAAAAACGCCATCGCCTTCTCCCAAGGTCTCGTTTCACTCCGGCATCTATGACTGGATTACCTCTCACTAGTCAAATAGGTGTTGAAACAAGCTCCCTTGCGTTGCGAATTTGTGATATAATGAGCCTCAGAGAAAAACAAGCGGCTGTGAAGCAGACATTTGTTTTTCTGGGCTCATTAACGAGCAAATAAGCTTGTGAAACAAGCGAATAAGCTCTGAAAGAGCGTATTTGCGAGTTTAATAAAAAGGCTAATTGATGGCTATTAATAAGCCTCAGAGAAAAACAAGGAGGATACTTTTTTGGATAATAACGTAGTATTGACATTACGAATGGAACAATTAGACAGCGAAGATGGTGATGGAATTATAAATACATATCCAGCAAAATACCGTAAAGTCGGTGACTGGCATGTATTTTCCTACGAAGAGACCGTCTCCTCAGACCCTGGAGACCGCACCAAAAACCTTCTTAAGATAAGAGACGAAGAAGTAATCTTGATCAAGAAAGGTACCATCAATTCTACCATGGAATTTCGCAATGATGATGTTTTCCGCGGTTTTTATGACACACCTTACGGAGCTTTGCAAATGGTGCTCAACACTGGTCTGGTACAGATGACAAACGATCCGGACACCATAAAGGAACTAGAACTGGAAGGTGAACCGGATCTCTATACTGCCATTGAGTATGAACTTCAGATGGGCGGAAATAGTCTCGGCAAATACGCTATGGAAATATTGATCAATAACAAGCCGATCGCTTAATTGATATCAGACCATTTTGGATATTTTCCATTGTAAATATCTCGGATTTGTTTGGTCGATAAGTCTGTGATTGGATTGTTCTTTTGCAGCACGATTGCAATCGCATCATCAAAGAGCTTGGTGGAAAGCTGCATACACTCTCGCAGCTCTTCGACAGCCTTTTCCGACAATTTATTTCCATGTTTCTTCATCAGCAGATAGGACTGCTCAATCTCATCACAACGGTCAGCGATTCTCTCAATATTATTAGATACGCATAATAACCCCGCCGTCTGCTCTGACTGTAACTCTGTCAAATTACCGCTTGCAAACATCTTCGAAATATAATTCGAAATGCATACCTGCAGTTCCTTGACATTGTCTGAACATTCTGCAAATCTGCCTTCTGCCGCCTTTGCTTTTCTTTCCCTCTACGTTACGAGCATTTTTCTATACTGTAAAAAAGCAAAGCCAGCGCTTATAAAACAAAAAAACCTGCAAAGTACATTACATACCTTGCAGGTTCCATGTTTGAAATCTTATTTATGTTTCTTTTTGGTGTCTTTTTCAAGTTCTGCACGTTTCTGATTCAGTTCTTTTGACTTCTTCTCAGCACGTTCACGCATACGCTCACCAAGCTTTTTCTTGCCCTTAGGTGCATGCTCTAAATTGTTGTGAAGTCCCTTTACGTCCATAATGTAAATTCCGCTGATCGTCGCACGAATCTCTTTCTTAACCGGAATCAGATCAAAGATCTTGTCCTCGCAGATAAGAGACATGATTCTCGGACCAATCTTTGCTTTGACGATCGGCACCTTGCGTCCGCGCATATACTTCGGCACCTGTTCAAGCACCATTGGCGGCAGTCCCGAATCTTTGAACTTCATCTTTTTCTTATCAATGACCAGAAGCTTGGCACTTTGTGCAGCCTCCTGCAACTGTCTCTGTGAATCTTCCTGTCTGTCCTGCAGTTTCTTACCATAAATACTTAACGCAACCAACGCCGCAATCAACAACACAATAACAACAAGCATTACTATGACCCATGTTGATACACCGTATACCGGCATTACATTCCATGTGTAATCCATCTTAATTCCTCCATCTGTTCATTCTATATACCAGCCACTGACAGCTACGCATACTGTGTTATCATAGCACACTTCTTACTTATAATCAAATTGATATACTGTAACAGATAATGGAGGCAGTGTCATTTTGATCGAATAGTCTCTTCCATCAAAAGTAATCTTGTCCGCTGTCACCTTCTTCGCATTGCGTACTCCGGTTCCACCATATGCTTTATCATCCGACGTCAGGATCAACGAATACTCTCCGCTGCATGGAACACCTACCCGGAAATCTTCTCTTTTCACCGGAGTAAAGTTACATACAAAGAGAAGCTGTTTCTTCGTCGTTTTACCTCGGCGCACGAAAGATACCGTACTCTGATCTGCATTCAGACAGCTCATCCACTCAAAGCCCATAATGTCATAATCATTCACATACAGCGCTTCATTTTTGCGATACAGTGCATTCAATGCTTTCACATAAGCCTGCATCTGTTTGTTGCGCTCTTCACCAAGCAAATACCAATCCAAACTGCGGCTTTCGCTCCACTCGCGATATTGTGCAAATTCTTGTCCCATAAACAATAACTTCTTGCCGGGATGTCCATACATGAAGCCATATGCTGCTCTCAGGTTAGCAAACTGGTCATCCAATTCTCCCGGCATTTTGTTGATCATGGATCCCTTGCCATGAACAACCTCATCATGCGACAATACTTGAATAAAATTCTCACTATACGCATAATCCATACTAAATGTCAGCTTACCATGATTACCGGAACGGAACAATGGATCCATATGCATATATTCCAAGAAATCATTCATCCAGCCCATATTCCATTTGAATGTAAATCCAAGACCTCCATCGCGCACACTTGTGCTGACTTTTGGCCAAGCTGTAGACTCTTCGGCAATGATCATGCAGCCCGGTACCTGCTTCTCAAATTCGCTGTTCATATGACGGAATAAGTTGATCGCATCGTAATTTTCATTACCGCCATCTTCGTTTGGCAGCCACTCGCCATCATCTTTGCCGTAATCCAAATACAGCATAGACGCTACAGCATCTACTCGCAGTCCGTCTACATGGAACTTTTTCATCCAAAACAAACCATTGGCAAGCAGGAAATTGCTGACCTCACGCTTATTGTAATTAAAGATATATGTACCCCAATGCGGATGTTCTCCACGTCTTGGATCCGGATGCTCATACAATGGCTGTCCGTCAAACATACCAAGTCCGTACGCATCTTTCGGGAAATGTGCCGGTACCCAGTCCAAGATCACGCCAATCCCCTTGTCATGCATATAATCTACAAAATACATAAAATCATCCGGATTGCCATATCGTCTGGTCGGAGCATAATATCCCGTCACCTGATATCCCCAAGAGCCGTCAAACGGATGCTCTGCAATACCCATTAATTCAACATGTGTATATCCCATTTCATGGACATACTTCGCGATCATTGGCGCAAGCTCTCGATAGGAGAAGAATCCATTATCATCATCTTCCACACGTTTTCTCCAAGAACCCAAATGCATCTCATAGATTGCCATCGGCTTCTGCCCCAGAGACTGTCTGGTCTCCTTGGCACGGTCATGCATCCAGCGGTGATCATTCCAATGATATACATTCAGATCTGCCACAACAGATGCGTTATTTGGACGCAACTCAGCACAGTTAGCATACGGATCTGACTTCATCAAGATCTCTCCGGTACGAGTTAAGATCTGGTATTTATACACAGCCCCGGTCTTTACACCCGGAATAAAAATCTCATAAATACCGGACACATTTAACGTACGCATCAAATGCAGTCTGCCATCCCACATATTAAAATCGCCCACAACACTGACCGCTCTTGCATGTGGTGCCCAAACGGCAAAATACACACCCTTTACGCCATCGATCGTCCGAGGATGTGCGCCTAATTTTTCATAAATATTATAGTGATTTCCCTCCGCAAATAAATACAGATCATCATTCGAAAGCTGCGGATCGAATGAATATGGATCCGCTGTCGTTACAATATCATTTTCTCCATATTGAATATGTAAAAGATACGGTTTTTTGTACTTATGATCCGGCACGTATTTTCCAAAAAATCCACTGCCTTCCTGTATCTCTTCCAGTTCTAATGCGTGCTTGCCATTCTTGTCCGTCACAGTAATCTTCTGCGCTTCCGGACGATATACCGTAAACACCTGTCCTTTGCCAAATTCATGTAAACCCAATAAATTATGCGGTGCATTATGATGACCGGCTAGCAGCTCATCATACTCCACCCAGTTGATCCACTGATCCATTTTTTCCTGCATACGTCTTCCCCCATAATTTGTATTTTCCCGGGAATGACCATCGGTCATTCAAAGGCAATTTTAGTATTTTCATTTTAGCATAAAAGCGATGCAAGAACAAGCGGAAGCAGGCTTTTCTGACGCATCCACCAAGCATAGATCTGCATATGTCCCACCGGTGCTTCCCACGCTCCCGTCTCGATCGTACACCACTTTTTACCCTGCTCTGTCAGATAATCTCCAAATGATCCAACGGGCTTTCCGGTCTCTAACACAAGGGGATATCCGGTGCGTCTGCTCATGTATTCTAATGCCGTAAAAAACTGTCGGTAAAAAATAACCTGTCCGGTAGAATGATAATTTATTGTTAACTGTGGCGATACTGCGTTGACGAGATCACGCAGCACGATACTTTCCGGCTGATCTAACGCTTCTTCCGTAAAAATACGGTTGAGATCAACTCCCTTCGCATTTCCTTTCCAGCGTCTTGCCTCTCTCTGTGTCGCGATCTTTTCCTGTAATTCCTGCCGAAGCACCGGATCGATAATGCCTTCGGAGCCAAATTGGCTGATCTGAACGCCATCCGGATTGACCATCGGCAATATATAGACATCATAATGCCGCAGCAATTGCCGATATGGAATCCCCTCCCAAAGAATATCCTCCCCATAACAGCGAAGAAAACGTTCTGCCATCATCATCAAAAGCTGCGCATTTTTCCACTCCCTTGCATGCATTGCCGCCTGAAATACCACGGCATGCTTTGTGAAACCTTTTGTTCCATGTAGCCGCAAGCAATATATCTGCCGGTGATCTAATGTTTGACCAAGCGAAGTCAATTCCGTGGAATCCGGATAGCAAATGGCAAGCTCCTGCAGATCACGCTCTAAGTCATAATATGTATACAAACGGTTGTGAATACTGACAATTCCCGACACAAAAAATACCTCCTTTGCATATCATCACGTAATACATACCCTTGTGATTATATGCGTCAGGAGGCATTTGTATTCCTTAATTCTTACATTTTTACAGAGAAGCCACTAATGCATCTACTGCTTTTGCCATCTCTTCCGACTTCTTGTCTGCATCTTCCAGAGACTCTCCAACTACACCAAAGTAGAACTTGATCTTTGGCTCTGTACCGGATGGACGTACACACATCCATACCTTGTCGCTCATATCAAAATACAGTACATTCGACTTTGGCAGGCCGGTAGGCTTAACCTCTCCGCTCGCAATGTCTGTGATCGTATCTGCCTGATAATCACGGAAAGACTCTACCTTGTATCCACAGAACTCTTTTGGTGGATTCGTGCGAAGCTCATTCATGATCTCCTGAATCTTCTCCAGTCCTTCGATACCCTTCATTGTCACAGCCTTCACACCGTCTTTGTAGTATCCGTAACGCTCATACATGGCAAGCATAGCATCCCACAAAGTCATATTTTTGGTCTTGTAATATGCTGCAGCCTCGCAAAGAGCCATCGTAGCAACGATCGCATCTTTGTCACGCGCATGTGTTCCGATCAGGCAGCCATAGCTTTCCTCAAAACCAAACAGATACTCACCTTTACCGGTTGTCTCAAAACCGAGGATCTGCTGTCCGATATATTTAAATCCGGTCAATACTTCGATCAAATCAACGCCATAGTATTCTGCGATCGCATCCGCAAGATTCGAAGTAACGATCGTTTTGATCAATTTGCCATCTGCAGGAAGACCCTTTGTCTCCTTCTTCTGAGAGATCTCATAATCTGCAAGCAGGCAGCCTGACATATTACCGGTCAGAGTAATGTACTCTCCGCCCTTGGTATCCTTAACATAAACGCCCAAACGGTCTGCATCCGGATCAGTTGCCAATACAAGATCTGCATCTTTCTCTTTCGCCAGTTTCAGTGCAAGTTCAAATGCTTCTGCTGCCTCTGGATTTGGATAACTTACCGTTGGGAAATCTCCATCCGGAAGTTCCTGCTCCGGAACAACATATACATTCTCAAAACCGATCTCTTTCAATACACGTCTTGCCGGGATATTACCGGTTCCATGAAGTGGTGTATATACGATCTTAAGATCTTTACCGACCTCTTTGATGCTATCCCAATGAATAACCTGTTTCTTTAACTCTTCAATATATTTGTCGTCGATAGCAGCACCGATCTGCTCGTACAATCCCTTTGCCACTGCATCGGACTTGTCCATCGTCTTTACTGTCGCATAATCTGTAACAGCCTTAACTTCATCCATAATTCCTGTATCATGAGGTGGTGTGATCTGTGCACCATCTTCCCAATATACCTTGTAACCATTATACTCTGGCGGATTATGACTTGCTGTAATGTTGATACCGGCAACACACTTCAATTCACGCACTGCATAGGAAAGCTCTGGTGTTGGACGAAGAGATTCAAACACATATGCCTTAATTCCATTTGCTGCCAGGCAAAGTGCCGCCTCATCTGCAAATTCCGGTGACATATGACGGGAATCAAAAGCAATTGCAACACCCTGTGCTGCCTTACCTGCTTTGTTGATATAGTTTGCAAGCCCCTGCGTTGCTTTACGCACCGTATAAATATTCATGCGATTCGTGCCTGCACCGATCACTCCACGAAGTCCGGCAGTACCAAACTCAAGATCCTTGTAAAAACGCTCCTTGATCTCTCCATCATCGTTTGCGATTGCTTTTAGCTCAGCCTTTGTCTCCTCATCAAAATAAGGATTTGCCAACCATGCTTCATAAATCTTCTTGTAATCCATTGCTTACATCCTCCTGCTTGTGCCTTGTTCTTACCTGTTCCTTTCCCTACCCTTATCGACTACCGGTTTCTTTCACCAAGTCTGCAAACTTCAATGTGACATCCTCATCATCATCCAAAATATCAATCGAATAACTTTTCGTCACATACCCGGTCTGGCTCAAAGTTACTGTCTGCGAGCCTATCACCTTCTTGAATTTGCATGGTGCCAACCCTTTATACACATTATCTAAATATACTTCAACACCTCGCGGTGCCGTTACCGTAATCGTATGCGAACTGTCCACTTTCTTGGACGTCGCACTGCTGTCTGTCGATGAACTGCTTGACGAATCGCTCGTTGTCGAGCTTGAAGTGCTGTTGTTATCTCCCGCCGCACTTGGCGCAGGTGTCGCTGTCGCACTGTTATTTACCGTCGCCTGCTCCTCGATCAGATCAATATGCACCGGTACCGATGCATCTTCAACATCCAGCGTACCACTATAGGTTTCGTACCCTGTCATGGCAACTGTGATCTTATACTCTCCATAGTTTAATGCAACCGGCTGTGAATAGTCAACCGTTGTCCCGTTGATCGTCAAGTCTGCCCCTTCCGGCTCGATATCAAACGTAACCGTTCCAATATCTTTCGCCGTAGACACATAATCCGAAAAATCAACGGTTACCGTCTGATCCTGCTGCACCGTCGCTGTCTTGCTGGCAATCGACACTCCCTTGCACAAAGTTACACGGTAAATGCCTGCCGGTGCCGTGATCAACATATTATCTGCGATCGGCAGAATAATACGGTTACCAACCTCAACCATGCCGCCTGTAAAGTCCTCATATCCGGTCAGCCGAACATAACCATGCCCCGCTGTTCGTGTAATAGAATAGACATGGATGCCTACGCCCCGCACCGTCAACGTATCTTCTTGATTAAGCTCTGCAAGTGCAATCTGCTGCCCGGACGATGAAATATACGTATTTGCTGAGTATTGATATTTTTTATCGGCAAAACGCATCATATTCTCTTCTGCCCGAAAAGAAAAGGAATCCACTTCGTCATACTCCCATACATCCTCCGGTACCGCCGCCGACACCAGCAGTGTATCTGAAGTACGATATGCCAACTCCAAAATCTCGCCCGTTGTTATTTGCTCTGCCGTGATTGTCTCTCCAAATTTGTTCGTAACCGCTGCGGTAGAGTCGTAATACAGTACCGATTCCAGATTGCTATCAAGCTCTCGCACGGTAATATTCTGTTTCTCTACATCCTGTCCGGTCACCACTCCGGTCAACGTCTTTGTGTTCACCGGAGATCCTGTCGCAGAAACACTGTTACGCTGTCGACGATGTTTCACGGTACACGCTGTCAGCATGCATACACACAGCAAACACATCATCAAAAGCAATATTTTCTTACTGTTCTTCAATTGCTCCTCCATCTGTGTTTCTTTTTACGCAGCCTCTCATGCACTCGCAGTCTTACAGGCTGTTAAACACGCTGTTATCCTAACCAATTTTGCCCACAACGTCTATATTACCACAGAGATGCCCAAAATAAAAGTCCTCACCTTATTTTCTACGAAACGTCAATACAATTACCAGCAAAATAAAAGCAATGGATAACATTGCAGTTACAACAAAATTCCAATTTCCTCTTGGAAATAATTGAAATTGCATTAAAATAAGACTAACCATTGAAATTATCACTAAAAATGTAATTATGTATACTAATACTTTTAACCCTTTTCCCATCTTAATCCTCTTTTCTGATCCTTTCTATAATATCAAGCCCTAAATTAGTGTTTTTTAATAAATATTCACCTCATTAAACAGCGCAAAATTGTATGACAGTTATTGTATCTTGTACCAACCGTCCATACACCAAGTGTGCTTGCTAAGCTTTCAAACATCGTCGCACCCTATGGAGTGAACTACTGTAAGCTACAGCTCTTATTTGTATTTTGATTTTGCTAACCTTTTCATCTTCCATTAATAGTAAACGTTATATCTTGCGAACTCGACAGCAAATATTATATATATGTGTGTGTGTGTATGTCAACGCCTATTCAAAAATAATTTTACAATCCTAAAATAAAATTTTAAGCACCACTCCTCCATGGTGGTGTGGAGTTTACTTTCGCACAATAGATATTTACTCTCTCATATAATTATGCTATGGTTATAGTCCCTTCTGACAGCAGTAGAAGGAGATTTAGCATGAGCAAATATATACCAGACAATCAGAAGCACCTCACCTTGGAAAATCGAACCTATATCGAGCATGAATTGCCCAAGGGCACATCATTCAAAAACATTGCTGCGTTTCTCTGCAACTCTTCTTTGCAGCCGTTGGAATATTGCTCGTGTTTATATCTATAATATTCCTTATTCTGTCGCATCACAGAAAAAATCTCCTCAAAGAGCACAGACAAAATGAGCATTAAAATAAAACGTCTTTTATCATTTCCAGGAACTGAATCCGCCCCTCTTCCTGCCCGCGTATGCGCAACAGTTTCTCATAACTTTTCGACGACATCCATGATTTCTTCCCATTATAATAGAAGTTACACTGTTTCCAATACTTCTCCGGATATAGAAGAAGTGTATACAACAAATGCCTCTCCTCCTCCGACAGCGAACGTTTTTCCTCATAAGAGGCGATCATGCGGCGTCCCAAATCCTGTTTCCATCCATTCTTCTCCATGGTTTTGCGCAGGAATCCATATAAATCCATAATCTGTATACCCACTTTGGCGTTCTCAAAGTTGGAGGTGACCACTTCCCGTCCTTGAAATACAATATTGTGATAATTATAGCTTCCATGCATCAGCTTGCCTTGTTCTGCCGCTTCCCGCTGCAAATAATCATAGTTATGCTCTGCAGTCTCCAACTGCTCTGCCTCGCAGCCCTGCTCATAGTAATGGGCAAATGCATCTAAAAGCGCAAGTTCCATTTCATTCTTTCTTCTTTTTTTGCGAATATATGTATGTACACGTTTTAATTCCCGATTGCGTCGTCCAAAAAAATCAATCGGTGTAAACGCTGTCACTTCCGCCGCCTGCAATTCCTCCCCGCCAAGATCCGTTTCCCTGCCGCTAGATGCCAATTCCTCCGCATTTTCAGTTTGCTGTGTACGAATATCCTCCTGCTGCTCACTCATCCATAAATGCAGCATCGCCAAATGAGACATCGCTCTGCACACCTGTTTTGCGTCCTTTAGATCGCACTCCCTCCCGGCAAACCAACGCTTCATAAGCCAAATATTTCCCGAACCATCACGTGTCAACAGTTCCCCTTGTTTATTGGCCAGCGCTTTGTCCACTTTACGATAGCCATGACTCATCAAACTCTCCTTGATGCGTTCCTCTCGCTCAAGGCGGCTGGCAGAGCCATTATATTCTCGCAACAAATACTGCCCTTCTCTGGTCTCCAGCAGAATTGCCCCACGAATTCTTTTTCTGCTCTCAATCTGTACCGGATACTGCGCGAGTATCTCCTCTATCTTGTCATCCATCTCGTCGTCCTCCCACTGGATAAGTCTGTTTCATCTTATGCGGAGAGCACACGAAAAATACATACACCATTCAAACTTCCATGGCGGTTTTTTCCGAAAAGGTGGTAATATAATTTAAGAGGAATTTGAAGAAAATTGTTCTAAAGTAACTTTGCTGCCACAATATAATGCGTGAAAAGTTATTAGGAAAGGAATGTACAAGTCATGAAAAGATTATGTTTTATATTAGTGATATCACTATTTGTATTAAATAATAGCGTACCTGTTTCTGCCAGTGAATCCATCCGGCAACAAGTAAAGAATATTTTTGCAAACAAGAAAAAGGTGCAAAGAAACGATTTGAATAAAATTAAAATTGTACTAGAAAAAGAAAAAAAGGCCAATCAAGAAGGAAGTTCCAAAACAGAGACCATTTCAGACGCAGAAACTTGCCTCGGACGAGAAGAATATCAATATAGCAAAGCATATACGCTGTCATCTACAGAATATTTTTTAATATCCGAATACTATAAACAAAATAAAAATTTTGATAAAATAATTTTGAGTTCCTATGGATGGCAAGTCCCCTATAAAACCGCTAATGGCGAACATGGTGTAGCATCTTTGGCACCAAAAGCAAACTCTTTTGAATGGGTATCAGAAACAGATAACGATCAGGGAAAAGCAATTTGGCCGCCAAAAGAAGATGAAATCATCTCGATTCTAACTAAAAATTTGAACAAAAACACAAAAATTAAAGATATAACATTTTTGAATAATATTTTATACGCTTTAGACATGGTATATATCAAATGCAATAATGCCAGCTACATCATTCCGTATCCAGAAAATCCCGAGGCACTAAATGCTGATGCTGGCAAATATAAAATAGAAACCGGTAAGTGCTACCGAGTTGATAAATTTATAAAGATCATGAACTCAATGTTTGATGAAAGCAGTGTCAAAAATTCTGATTCTAATACCGTTGGAAGTATAGCCCTTCCCTACCGAAAATCCTATACTCTCCTTTATGTCATTGCAGCAGGAATCTTAATAGGCATCATCGTACTAATTGCTGTATTCCGGCACAGGTTCTTTCATATCACACAATGAGCAGCACCAAGAACGCCGCCGCACACGCCGCCAGCGCCACAGTAAGCAGACTTCTTCGCCGATATGCCATGATTAGCGCCACAACCGTACCTGCCACACCGGCTGCAATCTTATCCGCTGAATAAATAATAGCCGGAAATGTCATTGCCCCCAGCACCGCATAAGGAACGTATGCGAGAAAAGACTTCACAAAACGATTCTCTACTTTTTTACGGCACAACGTAAATGGAACTGCACGGATCAAATAAGTAACTCCTGCCATCACGAGCAATGACATCCAAAAATAATGCATTGGAATATCTCTCATGCTTCCTCGCCTCCTTCCTCATCGATCGGATACAAAACAGCACCTATTGCAGATGCCACTACCGCACAAATTATAATTGCAAATCCGGAAGACACCTGATCAAACACCGGCATATATCGGAAACAGCAGCTAAGCACTACCGCGATCACAATAACCCGCAAATAACGCAGATCATCTCTCGCCTGTGGGATGATGATCGCCAAAAACATTCCGTAAATAGCAATTCCCATCGCCGACTGCAATAGAGGAGGCAGCACGCCACCTAACACTGCCCCGGCAAACGTTCCAAACACCCAGCCGATCACCGGCAATGTGACGAGTCCACCGAAATAGCTGCGGTGTACTTCACCTTTTCTGCTTGCTGCCACACCAAATATTTCGTCGGTCATAAAAAATCCATAAAACAATCTACTTCCCGTCTTAAAATTGCTGTCCACTTTTTGGGATAGCGAAATGGACATTAATGCATAACGCAGATTAATGACAAGCTGTGCCAATGCCATTTCTACATAAGCACCCCCTGCTACCATAATATCTAATCCCATAAACTGTCCCGCCGACGTTACATTCAACAGCGAGATCAATACTGCCTGCCACCAGCTAAGTCCTGCCTGTACTGCCATCAGTCCAAAGGTAAAACTCACCGAAACATATCCTAAAGCAATCGGGATTCCATCCCGAATACCACATTTCCATTCCTTCATTCGTATGCCTCCATATTTCTCATCGCTGCGCTTTATCGTTTTTCTCGTCGCTGTGCCTTATCTTTTTACCGTTCAAAAAGCTGCACAACTGCATAAGGTTTCCCGTCCTCGCCATTCAATGACACCATACAGTATTCTTCTGTCTCATAGATCACCGGCGTGATCTGATCTCCAAGCATCGCCTGTTTGCGGTATTCGACACGCAGCTCTCGCACCGTGATCTCCCGTTCCAAAGACGCACGTGCCATACGCACATACTGCCCATTGTTCATATGGTGATTCGTATCTAAATGATACTCCTGTACCAAAAACGGGTCACACTCTTTTCCGCCATCTTTTGGCACTTTAATCTTACGTGATGCATAATCCATCGGGAGTGGTTCATGTATACCATATACATCCCCAATTTCCGGCGTTACGATCATCGGACGCCCCTTTTTCAGATCCATCAGCACCCACAAAGAATTGGCAATTGCGATACGATGCTCCGGCTCCCCCTGATGCGTTATCAAAAAATTACGATGACCAAACATCTTTTCAAAGCCAAAAGCCTGCGTTCCCACCGTAATATTCTCACCCATCGCCGGATATTCATCGATCACGATCTGCCAAAAATTAAGCACCCACATTATATTCTTTTGTCGATGGTACTCTAAGCCAACTCCCAAATCTTCCGACTGAAAATTGGTACAATCCTGCATATAATCAATCAAGCTTTCCAACGATAAATTTCCGTTCTCATCCGTCTCGCTATAACGAACTCTGCTGTCAAATGTATACATATCTTTTCATCCTTTCCGTTTATATCTGATCCCAGCAAAAAATATGCTCTTCTTCCACGTATTTACACAACTCTTTATGCAAAAATCCTTCCATTTCCTGTCGAAGCTTGTCCGGATATTGGTACACACCGTCTATATTTTCATAAGGAAACTGTACCACCGGCGAAAGCACATCATGACGTCGCATATTTTTGAGATAATCTTTGGAGATACGAAACGATCCCATACTGACATCTACAATATGATCTGTATCTATTTGCGCAAATACTTCACCAAGCATCCTGCGATACACTTCTTTATAATGTGGATAATAGATCATCGGATCGAAGCACAACCGCACCGGATGACCCATTTTGCCCGCCAATTTTACACTTGCAACGCGTGCAGCTAACGTCGGCGTGCCGTGCTCATAACAAGCGGTGATTTCTTCCGGTGATAACGTAAACGCATAGATCACTCGATCACAGACCGGCAGCTCCTTCCACAAATCTGTCCGTGCACACTTTGTACGAATTTCAATCCGAAGCTTCGGATGCTCCACCGTAAACTCTGCCCATTTTTTCACAAAACCGGCAATATTTTCAAGTGCCAGCAAATCCGTATCGTACGAAACACATAAATACACCGGATGCTTAGCAAGCAACGTTTCCAATTCCGCGAAAATATCCTCAATATTTATAAATATCACCAAATTACCGCTTGGATACATTCCTTTCAAATAGCAGTATTCGCAATCATAAATACAGTTCATCACGCAGGACGTATAATAAAAATATTCGTTACCAAAACTCTGACACACTTCAGCGCCCTCATACAATAACTGTCCATCTTTGCGAGCAATGATCAGCGCTTTGGACCCGTGCTGTAAATGCACCTGCTGCCCTTTGCGGCAAAATACATCTTTATAATGTGTGATGGAAATCACCTGTGCCTTCAAAAACTGTTGTAATATCCTCTGTGTGCGCGGATGATTTCTAACTGCGGCTTCTACGTAAATATGTGAAAACATAGTCGACTGTCCCGTTTCCCTGACAATCGGATCATGATTGTGCCCTGTCGGCTCACATGCAGGTATCGACTGCATGTTATTGATATAACAATCGTTCTTTGAGCTGTTCAAAATACACCTTCCCTTCTTTGCGGTCACGACAGCAAAGCGTTTGCTCTGCCAGATCGCCACGGATCATTTCCTCGTACGGAATATTTGCCAGTGTACAATATCGCAGCAATTGTTCCATCTGTAAACGCATCGTCACGGAAGCATGTGTCTGATCACATAGCAATTGCAAAATTTCCTGCTCTTTCGCACCAACCTTTTCCACTTTCCAAGAACGGCTAAGTGTACGCACATCTTCTATCCACGTACATATTTTCTCTGCACTGTCCGCAAAGAAGTGCTGTAAATCCTCTGCCGTCATACGCTTATCAACACCGACATCTGATACTACTTTTAAGAAAGCCATCTGGTGCTGTCCCACAAACCGGACAGCAGCCTGATATACGCCAACTGCCTCCATATCACACAACCTGATTTTTAATGAGGATCCGCTCTTCTGTCCACCATTCACAGACGCATCCATACGAATCATTTGCTTCATTTCGTCGGGTCTACGCACTATGCTGACCGTTTCAATTCCCTCTTCTGCAAATGGGTGACGATATAAAATATCCGGATAGTATGTACGTTTTGTATCGCCATCCACCAATTGATTTCCAATAAACCATTGCCCGATCAGCTCTGATCGCTCGGCCGATTGCACATGCTCATCAGAACAGTTTGGCGCTCCCGCCGCACTTCCTATATTCAATATAAATGTCGATTCGTCTGTCCCATATTTAGCACACACATAACTTACCGCCACCGCCGCTTCTACTTTGCCCGGACCTGTAACCGCCAATATCGCCTCCCCGGCTTCATCCTGATAAAGCACAAATTTTCCACTGTCATTCACACGTTTCAATTTCATCTGTGCAATGAACGGTGCTGCCTCGGCATATAACGCCATAAAAACATACAACATTTATTTCCTCCCAGCTTTCAAACCATGGTCGCATAAGGCTAATTTTAGCCCAAATAGAGAATAATAGCAAGTTTTACAAAGCTTTTACAGTGATTTCTATTAGGCTTGATTGCGTGAGTTTCCCAAAGAATACCGCATTGTCGTAATACACTTTGCGAAGCACAAGTCCTATCGCGTTTATTGTAAAAAATATGGCACTAAAAAGGGAGACGAGATCATCACTCTGCTGCACGACCTCATCTCCTCACGTTTACAAAATCAGGAATTTGTATTTTGGCTGGATCCCGATACCGCATTACTTACTTTGGAAAAGGAAAGATACCGCTCTGTCTGCGAAGAACTGGAACTTGCCTTTTCCGAAAAAATAATACCGTTTTATCTGCCGGAAGACTTGGAACGCGGCTATATCAAAGCCGAGAACAAGCATGGCGAAACAAAACGGTATCCTATCATCGAACTCGCATCCGAGCGCATTTATTAATATTTGACTCAAACTTCCCATACCGGAAGCTATTGCAAAACCACATATTGCTTATTATGTCAAAGAATACTAAAAATTTTGCAGCCACAACATAGCGGTTTCTGCCGACAGAGAACTATAGTAATTGCCTTGCCGCATTTACGTTTTTGGTGATTTCTAGATTTTGTTGTCTCTGATGATTGATTTACATGCCCTTCGGAAACTCAAAGTCCCGGAAGCAAGGTAATCATCATTTTTGAAAGGGACTTTGCGCTCGTCGTTACTTATGTCTCGTATTTCAGAGACATTAAGTAACGCGACGTAGCGCATCGTAGCGAAAGCGTCCCGTCCAAAAATGGATGATACCTTGCTAAACCGGGACATCTCAGGCAATCCTTCAGGCATGTATTCATCAGAGACTTAACAAAATAAGAAATCACCCAAAAACTCTGCGTTCTGCGGCAATTATCTTAGTTCGCTGCCGGCAGAACAAGTCGGACTACTGGCTGCAAAATAGTTTATTTATTGCTGACATAATAAGCAATATGTGATTAAGAAGGATTTGAGGTATGGGAAGTTTGAGTATTTGGTATAAAACGCTTTGACGAATTATTAACCAAGTAACGTCAGCAACACATATGCTGCCACAACGCACATAACCTGTATGATCACAAAGCGGAATACAACCTGTGTGTCTGACCAATCTTTATTTTTGCGAACATGGTCATGAATTGGTGTCAGTGTGTTTTTTAACACATGAATCTTTAAGAAACGAAGCAAAAAGATTTTGACCAAACCAAGACCGCCATCAATAATGAGCACTAACGCCAGCAAAATGTAGATCAACGGATGACCACTCTTCATCGCAAGCACTGCAACGAAGAATCCGAGTGCTCTTGAACCGGCATCTCCCATTAACATTGTACTCGGCTTTGAATTAAAGCAAAGGTACGCTAAAAGTGTTGCTGCAAAAAGCAGAGCAGCGATCACATAGTTCCCAAGTGCCTGCGGGAAAAGTACGGCAAATGCTGCGATAACAACACAGCACAAGCTACCACACAGCCCGTCCACTCCATCAGAACAGTTCGTCACATTAATGGACACCCACAGCAAAATAATCGCCAAAATGAAGTATACCGGCATTGGCAGTGCAAACTTCGCAGAACCAATATGCAATACCGATGGGTTAAAATTAAGGAACGTCACTACGGTCATGATCGAAAGCACGAGATCTATCGCGCCTTTCTTATAGTCACTCCAAGGTGTCTTAGCCGCATCATCCAAATAACCACTGAGCATCATTGCAAACAAAAGAATGCAATAAATAATATACTCTTTGTCCATTGGCATAAACAAAACACAGCTAATAATAAAACTGCATACGAAGGTCAAACCAACGCCACGGGTCTTTCCCTTAGATAACGCACCATTAACGGCAAATTCACGTCCATGATCCACCGGCAAAAAAGAAAATGGGAATTTCAATCCCAAAAATGTCAAAATAAACGCTACCAATACTCCGATCATTGCGATCTGATTCGGATTCATGATCTGATTCAGTATGTAGTACATATGCAACCTCTTTTCCAAATCTATTTGGACAGACACGCTTTGTCCATCCGGCTCGTACAGCGAATACTACGTTCCGTTGCACCAGTATCAATAATCATAGCATGAGTAGCCGCAGAAATCAATGGGACATAACGGTCCATTCGGCATTTATGATAATTCCTTTGTCCACCTTTTGTCGGTAATTAACTTATCAATGTCAATTTTTGTAGTGGATGCGTTCGCTTGATCTCGTTCTATCGCATCTTTCATCTGTGTAACTATTTGTTTCACATTAGCTGCCTGCTTTGCTCCGAGACTTTCATAGCCATGCGCAGAAAGCACCACATATAGCTCTAATTGCATTCCATCCAGTGTACGTTTATATACTTCCGGGTCTTTATTAGCAGAAAGATTTTTTGCATTTTGCTGCAATGCGTTCAAGGCCTCCTTCGGTCCATTTTCCCTCTGGAAAAATTCATCAAACGCTGTATTCACGTTCCGATAATTTTCCACCGCAATGTCCATCGTATCATACAAACTCAAATCTAATAAAGGATATTCCTCAATCAAATGCAATAATTCTGCTGTACTGCAGCTCTCTGTTATCTCCTGCGGTACATTTACAAGTTTCGTCCGTTCGTTATAGGATTTTGCTTCTTTTAGTTCTTGGGATTTCAAGGTATATGGATAGTTTACCTCACCATTTTTAATCCAGTCCGGATAACTTTTCTTTAATACATCAATGTCACCCTTCGGTTCCGATTTGTACTGTGTTGTGTCACTAGTAGTTGATGCCGCCTTCTCCTCTTTGACGGTTTTGTGTTCGGCTTTTTGAGCACAACCTGCGAAACAGCATATTGCTGCTACTGTAATCATTACAAAAAGACTTCGTTTCATATTAGCTAGCCCCTTCCTTAATTTATTTCTAATTTACCATCTAAACTCCATTATATTCCTATTAAGATTAAAGTATCAAATAGTCTGAAATGATCTGACAAATCATTTTTCGAAATCTTTAACCACAATATCTATCAGCGATGTGCATACTTTTCAAGCTATTATAGTTCAAATCTCGAAACAAATATATAATGAAAATGGACTTTTTAATACTTTAATCCTATTAATAAGACACATAATATGTAATTTCAAGTGATACTTTATCTTCCATAATAGCAAATTGGTCCATTATATGGACAATAACTTGCTCCACAACGCCAAATATGACCACCACCCCACTTTGATGTCACAGTTGGATCCTGTGTTCCATAATTTGTAACAATGGCAGAGTGTGTATAAGATCCCCATACTGCTATTTGTCCATTAGACTTTGGGCGTCCCTTAATGGCTTTATAACTGCCATCTGACACATACAGCACTGGAGATTGCATCCATATGTCTTGTCTTCCTGTCCATGCATATGCATGACAATTATTCTTAGAATACCCTGTAGAAACATACGTTGCACGTGGGTATGCAAGTTTTTGCTGGGCCACATCTTTTGTACTATTTTTTTTATTAGACGCTTTTCTTTTACATTTAATTTTAGACCCTTTAGGAGTCTTGACTATAACAGTCTCGTCAGCACGTGCAGCAGCAAAAGTTATAGCATTTTGTTGATCATTCAATAATTCCTGCTTATTGATAATCTTCTGCCTTTCTTTATCCGTATATTTGTAATTATCTAACATACTTTTTTCTATCTGTGGTATTTTATCATTCAAGAAATCTATATATATATTTCTTTTGCTTATATGATTATCTGTTATTGCCTTCTGTATGCTATTAGCAGTATATATATTATAATCAATTACATCTTCTGTTTTACTATAGGTCAAATATTTATGATATAATACATCTTGCAAATCGTCTCGTTTTAACAGTTCACGCAATCCATTATATTGTTGCGACACATTTTTAATCCCTTGATCAATATCATCATATAAAAAAACATCTATTAACAACGGATAAGCCATTACCACATTAAACAATTCATTTGTTGACATCCTCTGTATTTTCTCATCTTCAAGTTGACAGTTTTTAACCATCTCCGCATGTGATTTAAATTTCTTCCACTTATCACTATATAAAGATACCGAATATTCATCAGAATATGTTTGAACAATCTGTGCATATGACATTGAAACACCTTGATGCATATTTACCGTTTCACTACTAATATCATTTTTTGATGTCTTTAATTTCGTATTCCCATCGGCTGATGCTGGTGTATACAATATCATATTTACACATAACAATGCAGATAATAATACTCCTATGGTTACTACTATCTTCTTTCCTAGTTTCATCTCTTCCTCCTTAGCTATACCTCTTTTCACATGTTCACTATTAATTTTAATGTTTTAATCCTATTTTCCATTACATTGAAAATCATCCAACAACTGAAACACCCCAAAAGAATACAAAAAAATTTCATTACATTTCTCATTCTCAGAGGGACAAAATCAAAACAACTAAAAAGAATATGCATATAATATATCATAACGCACAAGCAATGTCAAGCTAAACACTCGGTAATTTGACAATTGAATAAGAGAGATTTTTTGCAGGCCTTGAAAAACCTGTATTTTTTTTGTCAAATTTTATTCATTTTTCTTGTGGTTATTTGTGCGTATTTATGTTGTAATAAGTACATGGAGGTGTTGCTTATGAAACTTACTTGTGCAGGAACAAAAAAATCGCCAACTTACTATATCCAAAAAACTATCCGCATAGGAAATAAAACCACAACAAAAACTGTTGAACGCTTAGGTAATATTGAAGAAATCAAAGCGAGATGTGGAGATCAAGATCCTATTGAATGGGCAAAGGAATACGCAAAAAACTTACTATCGCAGAAAAAGAAGCTAAGAAGGGCATACTTCTTAAGCTGTCTTCTTCGATGCTTATTGACAAAAACGTCCGTAACTCATGCAATGCAGGCTATCTTTTCTTGCAGGATATTTATTATCCACTTGGACTTGATAAGATATGCACCTCTATTTCAAAAAAAATAAATTCGATTATGACCTGAATGACATTCTTTCAATGCTATTTCACTCAAGAATCATTGCTCCCAGCTCCAATCTATCTTCTTTAGAAAGTGCCCAAAGATTTCTTGAGCAGCCTAAATGCGAATTACATCAGGTGTACCGGGCTCTTGAGGTTATTGCAAATGAAAACGACTTCTTCCAGTCCGAACTTTACAAAAGTTCCCAGAATGTAATTAACAAAAAAAAGAAGTCCTTTATTACGACTGCACCAACTACTACTTTGAGTTTGAAGACGAAGATGATTTTAGAAAATATGGTGTTTCCAAAGAACACAGACCTAACCCTATTGTTCAGATGGGTATGTTTATGGATGCGGATAGCATTCCACTTGCATTCTCTGTTTTTGATGGCAATCAAAACGAGCAGCCTTCTATGTCTCCTCTGGAGCAAAAGATTATTAAAGACTTCGAAACCTCTGACTTTATCGTATGTACGGATGCCGGTCTTTCTTCGACTGCCAACAGAAAATTCAACAGTATCCAAGGCAGAAGATTTGTTACAACACAGTCTATTAAAAAGTTAAAAGGATTCTTACGGAATTTCTGTCTCAAAGATGATGGATGGCATCTTCCCGGCAGTAACAAAAAATATAAACTAAGTGAATTAGATGAAGGAGCTGATTATGGGAAGGTTTTTTATAAAGACAAATGGATTAATGAGAACAATCTCGAACAGCATCTTATCGTTACCTATTCCATCAAATATTGTAATTATCAGAGAACGCCAGATTGAAAGAGCCAAGAAGTTTGTGAAATCACCTTCAAAACTTACAAGGAACAAATCTAATGATCCGAAAAGATTTATTGAGCAGGGACACTGTACTCCCGATGGTGAAGTTGCAAGTAAAACAATTATTTCATTGAATCAGGCGCAGATAGATAATGAGGCAAGCATTGTTTTTCATTCGTTTTATTACATGTGTTGTTATTAATTCACAATAGTTATACAAAAGTAATCGCGCATATATTTCTTGTTTAATAAAATCTGGTTTTCGTGCATGGAAACTTGTTAATCCTATGGCATATTTTAATTCTCTGAATGAAGTTTCTATTCCCCATCTCAAATGATAGATTTCCTTTATTTTTTTTACATCAAAAATATTTCTATCAAGATTTGTAATTATTATTTCATAAGAATTAGACCCTATAGGAAATCTAATAATACGAAATGATAATTCGTATGTTTTATCACTTTTTCGTGGAAGATAATCAAACACTTGATTTACAGGCATCCACTTATAGCCTGCATTTTTTGTGGTCTTTGTATTTTCCTTGAAAAAATCTGAGTGATATCTATATCAAGCTCATCATTTGAAGGAAGATTTAACCCAGATGCAATTCCATTACTATTTTTATCTTTGACACGTATAGCGAATTTCCATCCTTTTTCAATTGTATGTGCAAAAATGTTATAGTTTTCATATCCTCTATCAGCAACAAGAATAACATTCTCTAGTTTCGATCTGTCAATCATTGTTGCACATGCTCTAAACTCGTTGTAATCCGCTACTGTTTGCACTAAAACATCGGTGTATATACGATTCAAAACATCATAAAAGGCATTCAGATGTTGTTTATTAACAATTGAACCATGCTGATTACGTTCCCAAAAAGTTTCTGGATCCTTTTGATTGGTTGCAATGGTCAAGTTACTTCCATCACATGCAATTAAACGATAACCATGATAATTATTAGTAGTTGGAAGGTTGTCATCCGTAAAAGATTTAAACAAATATTCAAAAGCCTCTGGAAGTACTTTTGAACGTTGTTGCGTAAATGCTGACACAGACGGAGTATTTTTGTCAAAATCAAAGAAATCAAGTAGCTCTTTACTCATAGTAGCTCCACCCGAATTCATCATGATTCCTATAAAAGTTTTGAAATCAATTTTCCATTTTCGAGAGGAATCGACATTGGGGTTTCGAAGAAATAAACATGGATTGTTAGCTAATTCCTAAATATGATTCTTTAGAGAATCTGAAACTTGATTAATATAATTGCTCATATGCGTTACCTCCTTGCAATCAAGATGTTCTTAATTACAAGGGCCGCTTTCGCTACCTCATTATCATTCAATACCGAAAGCGGCCGCACATTTCGAATCATATGTCAAGCATTTATTACAAAATAAAAAGACCCTAGCATCATTTCTGATGCTAAGATCTTGATTGGTCATCTTAACTTAATGACATTGAGCGCTGGCTTTGCTTTTTTACTCTTATTATGCCTTATACTGCGACATAAACAATTCATAATATTTACCGTGCATCTGAAGCAGTTCTTCATGAGAACCACTTTCCAAAATCTTACCATCTGCAACATACATAATGCGGTTCGCATTTTTAATTGTCGACAAACGATGTGCAATAATAAACGAGGTACGTCCCTCTAACAAGTGGCTCAAGCCCTCTTGCAGCACAATTTCCGTCTCCGTATCAATACTTGACGTTGCCTCATCTAAGATCAGGATCGCCGGATCTGCCAACAACGCTCTGGCAAACGAGATCAACTGTCTCTGTCCAACAGACAAGCGGCTTCCTCGCTCATTAACCTGTGTGTTATAGCCATCTTCCATCTGTACGATAAAGTCATGCGCACACACCGTCTTTGCGGCACGGATCACATCTTCATCCGAAGCCTTCTTGTTGCCATAACGAATATTATCCATGATCGTTCCGGAAAAGATAAAGCTGTCCTGCATCATAACGCCCATCTGTTCACGCAAGGAACGAAGCGTTACTTTGGAAATATCAATCCCATCTATTTTGACCGTTCCACGGTCTACATTATAAAAACGGCTCAATAAATTTACAATCGTTGTCTTGCCGGCTCCGGTCGGACCTACAATGGCTATTGTTTCACCCTGCTGTACCTTAAAACTCACATCATGCAAGATCGGAATTCCGTCTTCATAGCTGAAGGTGACATGGTCAAACGCAACATCTCCTTTGATCTGCGGCATTTGAACGGCATCCGGTGCATCTTTTACTGCCACCGGTTCGTCAATCGTCTCAAAGATACGTTCCAAATAAGAAACTGCCGTGAGCACACTATTATAAAAGTTTGCGATCGTATTGATCGGCTGCCAGAAGCGGCTGATATATGCTGTAAACGCGATCAACTTACCGGTTGTCACGCCATCCAATCCTCCATTTATAATGCAGTTAATACCGATCACATATATAAATGCCGTTGTGATCGTGGAGATCAGATCGACCATCGGTCCCATTGCAAAGTTATAGATCACGGCACGCATCCACGCCTTGCGATAACTCATACTCAAACGGTTAAATATATTGGTGTTTTCTTCCTCCCGCACAAACGCCTGCGTCACACGTATGCCGTTAATGCTTTCGGAAATATAGGCATTCAAGTTAGACTGCTTATTGCTTTGTACCTGCCAAGCATAACGCTGCTTCTTTTTGAGAAAGACAATATACAGGATCAGCACCGGCAAGCCACACATACATACCAGTGTCAACTTTACGCTCATAGAAAGCATAAAGATCAAAATAAAGATCAGGTTGCACAAATCTGTGATCGTATTCAAAATACCATTTGACAACAGGTCACTCAGATTGTTGACATAATTAACCACACGTACCTGAATCTTCCCATGTGGACGGTCATCATAATAACTAAAGGGCAGTTCCTGCAAATGAGCAAAGAGATCCTCTCGTATCTGATGAATGATATCCTGTCCAACCTGCGTCGTAAGTGTTACCTTTATACGCAGACTGACTACTGCATACACTACGATCACTGCTGCGATCAACGTCAAGATCACAATACCATGTATATCGCCATTCGGGATATACGTATCCATCTCTATCTGCAAAAACTTTGGAATAAACATGGTAAGTCCGGAAGATGACAACATCAAAAACAACACGAGCAGCATCTTGCCGGTATAAGGACGTATATAACCACCCAGTCGTTTTAACTGCTTGGCGTCAAACTTATCTTCTAATATCTCATCATTTTCATAAGTATTTCTAGCCAATGTGATTCACCTCCTGTCCGTTTTTTGGTACAGTCATAGGATACTGGTGATGATAAACGGTTGCATAATATCCACCTTTTGCAATCAATTCCTCATGGGTTCCCTGCTCAATAATGCGGCCCTGATCCATAACCAAGATCTTGTCGGCATCACGCAAAGAAGAGATTCGATATGCAATGATAAATGTCGTACAACTGTGTCCAATATTTTCCAACTGGCGCTGAATGTAACTCTCTGTTTCCATATCTACCGCCGATGTCGTATCATCAAGCACTAAGATCGCCGGATCTTTAAGTAAGGCACGCGCCAAAGAAATTCGCTGCTTTTGTCCGCCCGACAATCCGACTCCGCGCTCACCTACGATCGTATCGTATCCATCCGGAAGATTTTTAATAAACAAATTGGCGTCTGCCATTTTGGCCACTTCTTTTACTCGTTCAAACGAACAATCTGGACGGCCATATGCAATATTTCCTTCGATCGTATCCGAAAAAAGGAACACATCCTGCATGGCGATACCAATGTTCTCGCGCAGTTCATACAGATCCAGATCCTTCACATTAATGCCATCTACCAGCACTTCACCGTCTGTCACATCAAAGAAACGGCAAAGCAGATTAATGATCGTTGACTTTCCGGCTCCGGTCGTTCCCAAAATGCCGACCGTCTCACCTTTCTTTACCTCGAAAGATACATCACGAATGATGTCCTCATCATCTGCCCGATACGACACATTGCGGAACGAGATATTCCCCTCATACTTTTGATGCTGTACCGGATGGCCGGGATGTTTCACATCCGGTTCCGCAGTATAAGTCCCATAAATCTTTTCTACTGATGTAGTAAATCTTTGAATATCATTGATCCACCATCCCGCCATGCGAAGCGGTGTTGTGAGCATCCATAAATATCCGTTTACTGCAACAAGATCACCTAATGTCATCTCTCCGCGCACCACCATAACACCGCCAACAAGCATAAGTACCAATGTCAACAGATTGGACAACAACTCAAAGATCGGCACATATTTTTTCCAAATAGCGGCTGCACCAAGCTCTGCATCGCGGTAACGGTCATTCTCCACGCCAAACTTCTCCATTTCGAAGTCTTCTTTCGCAAACGCCTTTACCATGCGGTTTCCACTAATGTTCTCCTGCACATATGTATTCAGACTTGAAAAAGCATCTCGACAGTTTTTGAAAGCAGGTTTGACTTTTTTAGCCTGCATATAGGTAGTAGCTGCCGTCAGTGGGAGCACAAGCATCATGCATACAGCAAGCTTTACATTGACCATAAAGATCAAAACAATGGATAACACAAAATACAAAATATTTTCGTATACCGTATAGATCACATACGCCACGAAATGACGGATCGCATCCATATCTCCGGTCTGACGTCCCATCAGATCTCCCGTTCTATTTTTATTATAAAACGCAAAATCTTCTAACAATAGTTTGCGGTATACTTTGTCGCGCATGGTATACAACACACCCTGCGAACTTGTTTCAAACAATACTTGCGAAAAAAATCGGCATACACCCTTGATCACAACCATCGCAAGAAGCAGAATGATCAGCTTCGGTAATAACCCGGTATTTTGCTTTTTAATGACATCATCCACGATCAATTTGGAGATGTATGGCGATGCCAAAGCTGTCGCAGCAAGTATCGTTACAAGTATCAGACCCGACACCATGCGCAGCCAATATTTCTTCAAAAATGAATAAAACCATTTCATTGGAGTCATAGTTTTTTTCTCCTTTCTGTAAATCTGCTACGAAAGTATAGCATAGCAGTAGGTGCTATGCTATAATAAATCTGCACAAAAATTGTACAAATCTATCTTTTTGCAACTTTTTTTGTGCAAATTTTAAAGAATTTACAGAAAGGCTGACTAATACTTATGGATCGCTATTACGAATATACAGACCGCTTAAATGCACCAATCGAAGCTTTTACACATATTACGAACGATCACAACTTTCCTATTTTGCCACACTGGCATTATTTTATAGAATGTATATATCTTACAGCCGGCAATCTGCTTGTCACCTGTGATGAGAATGTATACTCCCTGCAACCGGGAGATTTTATTTTTTTTCCGCCAAAGACTTTACATACTATCGATGTCTTTCCGACGGATTTTGAGCAAAGCCGGGCTGAGAAACCATCGCAAGATCCTGCTTTTACGCTGAAATCGCAAGATTTCTTTATGGATCCGTCGTTGCATGGTTATCTGCCTAACTGTCCGCTGTCTGCCTGCCCTCTTCTGGCATCTCCGCAGGAACCTTTACCGGATCAGGAACACGACAGCATTCATCCGGTGTCAATACCACATTCAGCTGCAGATGTATCGGAGAAATCTCCCTCTATAACGACTGTGGCGGCATCTGACTGCAAAGCGGCTTCCCCGCCAAACATTCGCTATCATGTTTTGAAGTTTGACCTTGGCTTTTTGCAGGCAACGGATAACATGAAAAATCAATTCAGCCGGATCATCTCTCTTGCTTATGAGGAAGATCCTTCCAATATTTTCTTTGCCGACGGCGACATGACAGGTATTCCACTCAAGCAGCTTTTTGTCGACTGTATCGAGGAAATGCGGCTACGCCATTTTGGCTACGACACGATTGCCTGCTCCAAACTTGCGATCTTAATCACAGCAATGACGCGCGTTTGGCTGATGCGCGGACTTAATATGGAAGAAATTTTATTGTCCCGGCAAAGTGACAATCATGAGTTTGAACATATTGCAGAATATATCAAATCGCATTATAATGAACCTTTACGGATTCATGACCTTGCAGAACGGTGCGGAATGAGTTATTCTTACTTTGCTAAATTATTCCGCAGAAATTATCATCAATCCTGCAAGGAATATATTGAATTTGTGCGTATTAACAGGGTGACGGATCTGCTTTTATTCACGAAACTGGATCTGACCTATATCAGTCAGGAGACCGGTTTTTCGGATTGCAGCCATCTGATCCGTACATTCCGCAAATGGAAAGGATGTACACCGAGACAGTGGATGCGCGAATACAATTCCGAATTACAGCAATAACTTTGCCGCACAGACAGCAAAGAACTCTTGAGAAAGTTACCAAAGTGCAACTCCGGCTTACAACCGCAGCCGCACAACTACACTATGAGAAATGGAGATGTCATCATGCGATTATGGCACAATTTTTGGGGGCATTTGCGAACAATTCTACGCCACAAACGACTGGTGCGCCGCAATTGCTTTCGCGCCGGCATTTACTGGCAGGGAATCTGCCATGACTGGTCGAAATATCATCCAATTGAATTTTGGACCGGTGTTCGCTATTATCAAGAAGGCAAACGAAGCCCGAACGCTTATGAGCGCGAAACCATCGGCTACTCTGCCGCATGGCTTCACCACAAAGGACGCAACCGCCATCACTATGAATACTGGATCGATCTTTCCTCTGACTACTCCAAGGGGTTACAGGGAATGCCTATGGCACCACGTTACGTCGTTGAAATGTTTTGCGACCGCATGGCAGCAAGCCGTAATTACAACCTAGAGAATTACAACGACCGATTACCTTTGGAATATTACGAACGTGGTAAATCGCACTACACCATGCATCCAGAGACTGCAGAACTGCTAGAACGGCTTTTGCATATGCTCGCCGAAGAGGGCGAAGATAAAACTTTCGCTTATATTCGCAACGAACTGGATCTTAAGCATTCCCGCTGGCATTAAACCACTGTCAGCATAATTTACGACCACAGATCAGGGTGACGGCAAAACAGACTTCGGCACTCTGATCCTAGAAAGGATTTTTATGAACTGGAAACAATTTATTTACCGCTATAAACATATATTTGTCGCACTCTATTTTCCGGTGTATATGGTTTGGTTTATGTGGCTGGAGGCACGTGATGATGTACCTTTCACCTACATTCATTGCGCTATAGACGACTATATTCCTTTTTGCGAATATTTTATTATTCCATATTTATTATGGTTTGTGTATGTATTTGCAACATTAGCACTCTTATTTTTCGATCTGAAGCATTTAGAAAACTATTATCAGACAATTGCCACATTGATCATTGGCATGACAGCCAGTCTGTTAATCTATACTTTGTTTCCAAATGCACAGAACATGCGACCGACACAATTTACTCATGACAATATTTTTACACAGGTCATTTCCATGCTGTATGCAACGGATACCGATACCAATGTGCTGCCAAGTATTCATGTGTTTAACTCACTTGCCATCCATGCCGGACTTTGCCGCTATGCGACGATCCATAAGCAAAAGATCTGGCGCAACGGCTCTTTTGTACTGTGCCTCTTGATCTGTATGTCTACGCTATTTTTGAAACAGCATTCCTTCTTGGACGTTGCTGCTGCGATCGTATTATTTATGATCGTCTCTTGGATCACAAATATATTGTTCCGCAAACGGACAACAAAATAAAAACGAATTTCCATCAAAAAACATCCATATTGTCTTCACAAGACAATATGGATGTTTTTTATCCGATTGGACTGCATTCTTCCTGCAGCCAATCCCTTTCTTCCGGTGTTAAATGCGGGCCAATCTCTTCATAGACCCGTTGATGATATGCATTCAGCAGGCCAAGTTCTTTGTCACTGAGCCCCTTTACATCAATCGCTCTCCGATCAAACGGCACTAATGTCAATGTTTCAAATTCCAAAAAGCGACCAAAATCCGTATGCTCTGCTTCGCAGCATAGGATCAGATTCTCCAGCCGAATACCAAATTTATTTTCCAAATAAACACCCGGCTCATTGGACGTGATCATGCCCGGTTCCAGCGCCGGATCGCCTCCCAGCTGTTTAGAAGCCACATATCGTATTGCATTTGGTCCCTCATGCACATTCAACAGATATCCTACGCCGTGCCCTGTTCCATGCAAAAAGTCACAGCCTATTTCCCACAATGGCTGTCTTGCCAGCACATCCAGATTCACTCCGGTAATTCCACTGTGAAACTTCGCTGCACCAAGCGCCAAATTTCCCCGAAGCACTGTTGTATAGTATTTTTTCTGCTCATCGGTTGCTTCTGTGCCCAGCATAACCGTTCGTGTAATGTCTGTTGTTCCCTGATAATAATGTCCACCCGTATCTAACAGCAAGAAATTCTCTTCATCTAACATTCGGTTAATTTCCGGTGTCGCACTATAATGCACGATCGCACCATGCTCTGCATACCCGGATATTGTGTCAAAGCTAGGCCCCAAATAATCCTCATCTAATCTTCGAAACTCCTCCAATTTATCCGAAACGGAGATTTCAGATTCCTGCTTTTTATCCGTATGACGCAGCCAATACAACATTTTGGTGATGGCAATACCATCTTTCAGATGTGCAATACGTTCATTTTTCACTTCCGTTTCATTCTTGACCGCCTTCCACATTCCGGTTGGATTCACAACATCCACTAATGTATTTTCGTTCGGCACCTGTGCCGCCAAATGCGCATTGACCACACGCATATCCATTGCTACGCGCTTTCCCTGTCCCATTTTGCGGATATATTGTTCCACTTCTTCATACGGTCTCGTTTCAATTCCCGCCTTCATTAAGGCAGTCTGTATCGACCCGTTCGCACAATTTTTCTCGCAGAACAATACGCCACTCTCTTGCGTAAACACCGCATAAGATAAAAATACCGGACAGCATGGAATATCATTTCCACGTAAATTAAACAACCACGCAATATCATCCAAAGATGTCAGTATAAAATAATCCAAACTCTTTTGTTTCATCCAGGCCCATAAACGGGACAGTTTCGCTTCTCTGCTGACCCCTGCATACTTTAGCGCCAATTCCCATATTGGCTGTTTTGGGCGCTCCGGACGTTCTTGCCAAATATCACCCACCAGATCAACATTACTTTTAACCTTGTATCTGCGTTTCATCGCCATAAGCCATGTGGTTGTCACCATACGGCCATCGCAGCCAAGCACTTGTCCATCTTTTAGTACATTGTCGAGATAAGTGTTCACCGTCGGAACACCATCAAGTCCCATGCGGTATAATGTGATGCCGCTGTCCTGCAACTGTTTTTCTGCTTGAATAAAATATCGTCCATCGGTCCATAACCCGGCATCTTCTAACGTCACGATCACAACACCTGCAGATCCGGTAAAACCAGAAATATATTCTCTTGTCTGAAAATATCCGCTGACATATTCAGAACCATGAAAATCATTGGTCGGAATATAATACACATCAATGTCTTCCTCGCGCATGCGTTTACGCAAGCTTTCTATACGTTCCCACACTTTCATCTCTCATCAGGCCTCCTATTTCCCAGCTTTATAATACTAACTCGCCCATACTCAGAATCACTGTATGGGTACATATTGCTTATGATATAATGAGCGCAATGCGCTCATCTTAGGAGTTTCTTCGAAACTCCATTATGCGCAGAAACTATGCGCAATTATTATGATATAATGAGCGCAATGCGCTCATCTTAGGAGTTTCTTCAAAACTCCATTATGCGCAGAAATCATGCATCCTTCAAGCGGTTTGCAAGCTCCGCAAATTGCGCTAACGACAATGTTTCTCCACGGATCGTAGCTGATAACCCCATACTCTCGATTGCCGCCTTGGCCTGCTCCTTTGTCACCGGAAGTGATGCATCATTTCCCAATCCATTCTGCAATGTCTTTCTGCGCTGATTAAACGATGCACGGATAATGCGAAACATCCACTTCTCATCCGTTACTTTCACCGGGCAGTCCTTATGGCAAGTCAAACGAATCACGGCAGACCCCACATTTGGTCTTGGCATAAAACAATTCGGAGGAACATTCGCAACAATTTCCGCCTCTGAATAATATTGTACGGCGAGCGACAATGCCCCGTAGTCTTTCGTTCCAGGCCCTGCCTGCATACGATCTGCTACTTCTTTTTGCACCATAACAGTCACACTCTCAAGCGGCACATGACTTTCAAACAATCCCATAATGATCGGAGTTGTTATATAATATGGCAAATTTGCCACTACTTTAATCGGCTTTCCGGCGTTATGCTCCCTAGCGATCTGGTCAATATCCAATTTAAGAATGTCTTCATTCACAACCGTCACATTGTCATACGCTGACAGCGTATCTGCTAAGATTGGGATTAATTTATCATCAATCTCCACCGCCATAACCTCTCTGGCTCTTTCGCAAAGATATTGTGTCATTGTCCCAATTCCCGGACCGATTTCCAACACAAAATCATCCTTTGTCACGCCGGCCGCGTCAATGATCTTTTCCAAAACATGCGTGTCGATCAAAAAGTTTTGTCCAAACTTTTTCTGAAAATGAAAGTCATATTTCTTTAATATGTCTATTGTATTTTGTGGTATTCCTAATGTTGCCATCCCAATATCCTCTTCTTTCTATTGATATGCCGTGCCCTGCTTTATTAACCAATACAGTACAGCCTTCTATTAATGTGCAGTCTCCCGTTTTACTGACCAATGCGATACAACTTATGCGCATTTTCCCTTGTTATACGGATAATTTCCTCGCGCTCGCACGACTTCAATGCCGCAATCTCATCAACAACGTGTGTCAAATATCCTGAATCATTTCGTTTGCCGCGATGCGGTACCGGTGTCAAATACGGCGAATCCGTTTCTAACACCATTTGCGATAGTGGCATCATTTCAACGACTTCCTTTAATTTCTTACTATTCTTAAAGGTGACCACGCCACCAATTCCCAGATAAAACCCCTTATCCAAATATATTTTGGCAATTTCGGGACTGTAGGAAAAGCAATGGATCACCCCACCATTTTGCCAATCGCAATGTTCATTCATAATATCTAATGTATCCTTTGCGGCATCCCTGCTGTGAATGATGACCGGCATCTGTGTTTCTGCAGCCACCTGAAGCTGGCGTGCAAACCACTTTTTCTGCAAATCTCTCCCCGGTTCATCGTAATAATAGTCAAGTCCGATTTCGCCAATGGCAACCACTTTATCCCTGTGCGTCAAGTCTGCCAGCCATTGCATATCTTCCGGTGTCAGTCTCTCGATGTCCTCCGGGTGTACGCCCACCGCTGCATAAATATTGTCGTGACTTTCTGCCAGATTGACCGCATCCTTCGTAGACTGAATACTTGCCCCTACTTCTACGATCTCACCGACACCACGCGCTTTCATCCCCGCCAATAGTTCCTCTCTATCTTCATCAAACCGCGCATCTGTATAATGCGCATGTGTATCAAAAATCATTGTTTAGCCTCCAAAATCATATTTTACGCTTTCTATGATACCGCAATTTAGCTGTCACCACAACATTTTCCTACACAACAGCAGTTTCCTTCTTATTAAATAACTCAAACTTCGCACATCAAAAGCGACTGCCAGATCACGTATTGCTTATTATGTCAGAATACTAAGTGTTTTGCAGCCACAACATAGCGATTTCTGCCAGCAGAGAACTATAGTAATTGCCTTGCCGCATTTACGTTTTTGGTGATTTCTAGATTTTGTTGTCTCTGATGATTGATTTACATGCCCTTCGGAAACTCGAAGTCCCGGAAGCAAGGTATTCATCATTTTTGAAAGGGACTTTGCGCTCGTCGTTACTTATGTCTCGTATTTCAGAGACATTAAGTAACGTGACGTAGCGCATCGTAGCGAAAGCGTCCCGTCCAAAAATAGATGATACCTTGCTAAACCGGGACATCTCAGACATTCCTTCGGGCATGTATTCATCAGAGACTTAACAAAATAAGAAATCAACCAACAACTCTGCGTTCTGCGGCAATTATCTTAGTTCGCTGCCGGCAGAACAAGTCAGCTTGTTGGCTGCAAAATAGCTATTATTTTTCTGACATAATAAGCAATACGTGACAGCATGACAATTTTTGATGTGCGAAGTTTGAATTAAACAAAAAGAAAATGACCCGGCGAAGGCAATGCCGAGTCATTCTCTTTTATCTTTTATTTATAAGGAACGAATATGCGGATTCGTTGCTTACTGATTATCGGATTCTACAAATTTGGTACCGTCAGCATTGTATGCTGCATCACAAATCTCAATCTTAACGATAGATGCGCCGGTATACGTATTTGTAGTAACCCAGAGCCATGGATAACCACCGGTCAATTTGGACTTATCAATTGTGATGGATTTGTCTTTCCAGAACAAACCAACACCCTGATCGTAGTCAACATCGAAACGGATCTCACCTGTTGTCTTACCAACAACTGCACCCTTCTTCTTGTTCTTCTTAACCTGTTTTGCACCTTCTGTTGCAATCTTATCCTGCTTCTCCTGCTCTGTCATCGTGAAGTTCGGATCTTTGGAAGTCTGTTTCTCAATATACTCCTCCAGTTTCAATTTTCCCTGAACCTCTTCATTCAGATCATCCTCTGTCCAGCTAGGAAGATAACCAATCTGAAGATCAAGGCTCTGACTTATCGGATCGTCCGCAGCTGTCACGCGAATACAAGGTTTTTCCAGTTTCGACCAGTCATAATTAAGATGAACATTCCAGTACTCTCTGTCGATTTCAGCAATCAGATTATCAGGTGCTTCTCCATTAACACCGATCGTACTATTCGTCCAGCCATAGTGTGTATCTGGCGTCCAGAATTCCGTTTTCTCCCACCATTTTCCAAATATTTTGTCATAGTTAGACTTGGCAACATCTCCATCCGTTACATTACCGGATCCATCAATCAAAGACTTAGTAACACCAATACCATTGTTGCTGGCATCGAAGATGTCCGGTCTTTCCTTTTTCAAAATTTCAGCGGTGTCACCGTTCGTATGACGAAGGAATTCACCATTCCATGTAGCAACAACTTTCGGATTCTCGTTCTTTTCTGCAGGCACTGTCTTAATACCGGTATAAACAAGCTCAGCACTCGCAGGTATATTTGGTTTAGAACCTGTCAGTTTTGCATATACCTGTCCTACATCGTCATAAGCAAAATATCCATCACCACGATTATAATAGTGTCCCTCATCCCACCATACCGGTGTCATGCCTAATTTCTTAGACTGCGTAAAGAGATAGGTCATGAAGTCAGGAATATTATCTTTATATCCCTTAACAACGCCACACTCTCCTAAAATAATACCGTAACCCTGGTCTGTGAATTTCTTCAACTTACCAAGCATGTTATCCATAAAGTCATAATCGTCCTGACCTTTATATGTCTTGCCGTTTGCATCTGTGTAGTCAACGCCCCACTTATCACGATATCCATAAGAAACCGTCGATGTTGCAGACAAACCATAATCAACCGGATCATAATAATGAACAGATACACTCATCTTCTTTACACCCGTTGCTTTCTCAGCAGGGTCATTTGGAAGTTTCCAACGATCATCAATGGTTCCGTTCTGAACGTAAGTCTCACTCTCATTTCCCTCGATAACACATGACTCGTTACCGGTTCCAGGAATGAGCAAATGTCTATAAGCGTTATTGCCACCGGAAGCGCGCACAATATCAACGAACTTCTGATTAATGGCATTTGCCATCTCATAAATTTCTGTAGCATCGATCTTTCCAGTCTCAGGGTCTTTCTTACCAAGCTTACCGGTTTGATTCTGCTGTGCTGTATTCGGATCTTTGTAGTTATCATTCAAACGACCACTGATTTCTTCATTAGCACCCTCAAAAATCAAATGATCAGAGTACTCTTTGAACCGTTCAGAAATCTGTGTCCAAATAGAAATATATTTTTTCCAAGCCTCGTCACGAATTGGTGTTTCTTTGGCATCATACTCCTCTGCGCCAAACATTCCCCACCATCCACCATCCCAATGGATGTTGATGATAACATACATTTCATCGTTCAATGCATAATTTACGATTGTCTCAACACGATCAAACAATTCTTTATTGATCGTATACTTGCCATCCGTAGAAATAAAATTCGACCAAGCAACCGGAATACGAACAGTATTTACACCATAGCTCTTCAAACCATCAAATGTCTTCTGTGTTGCTTCCGGATTACCGGCACTTGTCTCACACTGCTCGATTGTTGTCATCTTGCCTGAGAAATTGGACTGCTCCATCTGATTTCCTAAGTTCCAGCCATATCCCATAAGTTTCATCAGATCCAAGTTGGAAATGTTCTTACGCATTAATCCATTATCGGTAGAATCGATACCATTTTTGGACTTATGTTCGGTCGTAACATTGCTCTTCTTCATATCAGCTTCCTTATTGTAAGGAGTTGCCGTTGGTTTTGCTGTAACGGTTACGGTTGGTTTTTTCGTAGTTTTCTTCTTCGCTGTAACCTTTACCGTAACAGAAAGTTTCTTTGTAACTTTCTTCTTACCTTTTTTGTAGGTAACTTTGCAGATCACCTTTGTTTTGCCTGCCTTCTTAGCTGTAATCTTACCTTTCTTACTAACGGTTGCAATTTTTTTGTTTTTGCTGCTCCACTTCACCTTTGCCTTCTTCGGTTTATTTTTCAGTTTCACAGTCTTCTTCTTTCCTGCAGTTAATTTCACTGTCTTAACGGAAAGCTTTGGTGCCTTTACTTTCTTCTTAGCCGCTGCAGATGCAACATTCGAAACCCCATTCGATGTCATAAGCAGTGCGAAAAGAAGTGTAAATGCACACACAGAACGCATTACTCTCTTTTTCATGATACAATTCCTCCTCCTTATAAATAGTTTGTATGATAATTATAGTATATATTTCTTTTTGTCTCTAGCATTTTCAGCTGATTTTTTATAACTTTTGTATTTTTCTGCCGTTTTTTTGACACAAAAATAACAAAAGTTGTAATTATCGTGTTTGTTTGCTATAATAACCCTTAACAAACGCAGAAAACACGCGATAATTAATAGGCAAGGAGATACTTATGATAGATATAGAAATTATGCAGGACGCTTCTGAGATCATTCACTATGACTCCAATAAGCTTCCTTATGCCATACAGGAACGGCTTTTGTCCCAATTTACAGGTCATAAAGCTCTTTGTCACTGGCATCCCGACATTGAATGTATCCGTATATACGAGGGATCTATGAACTATGAAATAAACGGCGAGCAGATATTGCTTCGTGCCGGCGACATCATTATTGTCAACTCCGGTCAGCTGCATTACGGCTACGCTAACGGAGAAGAAGACTGTAAATTTTGCGTAGAATTGTTACATCCCAATATTTTCAAATCGAATCTGCACATTTACCAGGAAAGCGTTTACCCCATCGTTCATTCCTCCAATATCTCATACTGGTTGTTTCATTGGAGCGATGCGGATTATCAACAGATTGTTTCATTGGTGGATCAGATTTTTGCTGCCCGCATGCAGCATGAAGATAGCGTTCTCTGCCTGTTAAATGGACTTTTTCACTGTCTGTGGCACTGTATTTACCAGCATAGCACACAAGAACTGCAGACGGCCGGTTTGCAAAAAAATCCTGATATTTCCCTGCAAAAGCAAATGGTAACTTATATTCACGAGCACTATGCAGAGGATATCGGATTAGATGATATTGCAAGCGCCGGCAATATCAGCCGAAGCAAATGCTGTAAAATATTTCAGGCATACTTGCAGCAATCACCGGTCTCTTTTCTCAACGATTACCGTATGGAGATTAGCTGTAATCTGCTCAGCAATACTTCCTATAGCATTACTGAGATTGCTCTTGCATGCGGATTTAATCATTTAAGTTATTTTTCGAAAAGCTTTCTTAGAAAATATGGGTGTACCCCAAATCAATATCGCAAAAGAGAAGCCGGCACACTGAAAAAGTAGTGTGCCGGCCTTTTTGCTCAAATACTCTACAATTAAAAGATAAAGAAAACAAGCATATCGATAATAAATACCGGGATCAGACAACTGATCGACCATCCCATATATCCAAAGAAAGAAGGCATTTTAATATCATTTTCCTCAGCAATCGAGCGCACCATAAAGTTTGGCGCATTACCAATATACGTATTGGCGCCCATGAATACTGCACCACAGGAAATCGCCATCAGGAATATCTTCGGTATCTGTCCGATTGCCGTTGAGATCATGCTTGCTCCGGCAAGTCCCGACGACGCTGCCGTTGTAAAGAACACCAAATAGGTTGGCGTGTTGTCCAAAAAGCTGGATAAAAGTCCGGTCATCCAGAAGTACTGCCATGGCTCATTTACACCCAGCGAAGCACCTCTCGCTTTCAAAATAAGCAATGCCGGAATCATTGTTACAAATATTCCGATAAACAAAGTTGCAACCTCTTGGATCGCATCCCATGTAAAATGATTTGCCTCGCGCACTTCTTTTTTCGTAGTCTTGTATGACAAAAACGCTGCTGCCAAGATCATAACCATCTCCAAGATCGATGCAAATCCTAATTCTACTTCTCCATAAAAATGAATCGATCCCTTAAAGAATGGCACCGTCTTAGGAAGAACACCACTTAATATAACTGCCACGATGATCATTACCAAAAAGATAATATTATGTGCACCGTTTAAGCGGAGTTTCTTGTGCTCACCACTAACTTCCGGCTGTTTTGCACCTTCTGCAAGATCTTTCTTATATGCTCTGCTGTCAATCACATAAAACAATGCAAGCAGCAAAACTACATTCAGGATCATTACCGGCAGCAAATTCAAGCTCCAGAAGAAATCCACACCATTCATAAATCCCATCAGAAGTGGTGGATCGCCAACCGGTGTCAAACATCCTCCGATATTAGATACTAAGAAAATGAAAAATACCATAACCTGTACTTTACGTCTACGCCATTTGTTCGCACGGATCATCGGACGGATCATCAACATACTTGCTCCGGTCGTACCGATCCAGCTTGACAATAATGTACTGATCATCAAAAGCAAAACATTTAACTTCGGCTTGCCAACCAGATCACCCTCTAACGATATATTTCCTGCCACGCAGAACAGTCCAAATAATAGGACAATAAACGTCAAATAGTCACCTATAATGGCTTCCAAAAGCTCTTCCCAAGCAGTTCCCATACCTACCGCGATCGCAAATGGAATAAGGAATGCAAGTGACCAAAAAGCCACAACGATCGGTTTTCTTTTTTCCCACCATTCTCCAGCTACAAGTGGACAGATCGCGATACATAATAAGATTCCGGCAAACGGAATGCAATACAATAGCGATAAATTATCCCCTATACTTTTTGTCGTTTCTGCTGCTTGTGCCATGGACGGCAGTGTTAAACACGCTGTTAGCATCATTGCAAACACCGACAACGCCCTTTGCAACTTTTTCATTGTATTACGCCTCCTTTGTTTTATTGACGGCCTACTCTCTCTCTTTTAGGCGTAACTATTGTATATCCAATCCACCAAAAAATCAAGCAAAATACAGAAAACATTATTATTAAATGAGCTGACGCACTGCATGTTTATTAACGATTGCGTCCCTGTGCGGAAACCTTTTCATTGCGTGTCAGACTAACACGAAAAAACCGCTTAAATAACTGATGTCCATCCCATGGGATCAGCGGATACAAATAGCCTCTTCCTGCCATCGTGCGATTGGTAAAAAAAGCGACGATCATTAACAATATTCCCGTAATAAACCCCCATATTCCAAACACGCCAGTCAACACCAACAGTATGATACGCTGAAACTTTATCGCATATCCCAATTCCATATTATTTTGCGTATAATTGGCAACTGCCACAAACGCCATATATAACATGATCTCACTGTTAAACCATCCCGAATTTACGGTATAATCTCCAAACACAATACCTGCCACAACACTGAGCGGTGTTGTCAGCATACTCGGCGTGTTGACGGCTGCCATTCTTAGTCCGTCAATTGCCAGCTCTAACAATAGCAATTGCAATAACGGCGGGACGTTCATTTCATCTTGGATCATAACAAAACCGAGCCAGTCCGGGACATAATCCGGATAGCGAAGCAATAGCAGATACACAGGAGTGACAAATAATGCCATTATACTTGTCAGTATACGTGTCATTCGCAAATACGTTCCTGTGACCGGCGGGAAATAGTAATCATTTGGATCTTCTATTATATCAAATAGAGAAGTCGGTATGATCATGGCAGAAGGCGAGTTATCTACCAGAACCGTAATACTTCCTTCCAATATGCACGCTGCTGCCGTATCCGGCCGCTCTGTATATTTGAACTTCGGGTATGGATTCCACCAATTGCGTGGCATAAGCACTTCTGCCAAACTTTCCTGATTCATCGTTAAGGAATCCACAGAAATCTTTTTTAACCGCTTTTGTATAATAGATAACGCTTTCTGATTCACACGGTCTTTCATATATACTACGGAAATATCTGTGCGTGAACTGCTTCCTATACTGTAAATTTCAAACTTAAGATCCACATCACGAATACGGCGCCGGATCAGTGCAATATTTGGCATGATTGCCTCCACAAAGCCATCTCTGGATCCTCGCAGCACCTTATCCTTATCCGGCTCTTCCACACTTCGGCTCGGATAGTCCCTTAGGTCGATCACCAGTATTTCATCATACCCCTCTACGACAAAGCCTGTCAGACCCGACAGCACATAATGCAAAAAATCCTGTTCTGTTGTCACCGTCACAATATCTCCATACGGCGTACATTTTTTCAAAAAATCTTCATAGGTTTCCGGAACATCTTCCGGTGCAAGTGACAAAAAAAATTCCATGATCTTTTCCAGCACTTCCCCCTTCAAAAATCCATCGATCATGTAAAATACCGCATGGCGATCCCCTAACCGGATCTCTCTTTTTAACATATCAAACGTATCGCCAACGCAAAGCAGCGAATCTATATTTTTGCACCGCGTCTTGTAATCCCCTTCAAAGATCTTTCCCTGCATCGCTATCCTCCATATTGATCATTCATCGCTATCATCTTTTCTATGTCAAGTTAGTATTTACCATTTTCTTTCTTCTATGCAAAGCGATATTTGGAATCAATACTTGGTATGGTTTTTTATTGGGCGCGGCTGGACATTTTTCCGCACAGTCTTTATACTGATTACAGAATTTATGAACAGAATGGGAGCATTTATAATGAGTGTAGCAGATTGTGACAAACAATTATTTCACGCTGCCTGCGAGAAAGTAATGCGGCAGCAATGCCTGCAAAAGGGCATCGGTACCTTATCCGAAAAGACCGTGCATGCTGTATTAAAAAATTTCTATGAACCGGATCCTTCTCATCAGGAAATTCCGATAGAAAATTATGTTGCCGATATTTTGCGCGACAACGAAATTATTGAAATACAAACGCGCAGCTTAAATGCTATGCGTCGTAAACTAAACTGTTTCCTGTCCCATTATCCGGTCACGATCGTTCATCCTATTATACATACCAAATGGATCTGCTGGATCGATGAACAAACCGGTGAAGTGACAAAGCGCCGCAAGTCTCCCAAGACCGGAAGCCGTTACGACGCTTTTTATGAATTATACAAAATTAAAATGTTTCTAAATCATCCTAATTTACACCTGTGTCTGCCCCTGATCGATGCCGAAGAGTATCGACTGTTAAACGGGTGGAGTACAGACCGCAAACGTGGATCGACTCGCTACGACCGTATTCCTACAGCACTTGTCGATGAAATTTATATCGGCAGTACCGGCGATTACCAATGCATGATCCCAGACACGCTCCCTGCAGAATTCACTGCAAAAGATTACGCCAAAGAATCCCATTTAGCGATACGTTATGCACGCACTGCCGTAAATGTACTTCGTCATGTCGGCGCTATTTCTTTTGTCCGCAAACAGGGACAGGAATATGTTTATCGAGTGCAAACGAATAAATGATCTGTTCCCGTACTTTCATTCCTGTGAGCTGCTCCAAGGCACGTGCGTATTGTTCTAACTGAACACGGTATCTGTCCACCAATGTTTGTTCCATACCATAGCGGACATAATCCGTCTTATAATCCACCAACACCCATTCGCCATCTTCTTCAAAACAAGCATCAATGATTCCCTGCACGAGAACGGTCTCTTCACTTTCCAACTCCGGGTACAATTCCATAACCGGTATTTCTAACATAAACTGCTGTTCACGGCGTAATGCCCCTCGTTTTGCCGCCTGCTGCATTCGTTTTCCAAGCTCCGACTGCATGAAACGATCAAATTTTTGCGGTTTCAAACAGTTTCTTTCTGCCTCCTTCAGCAATCCCGCTTCTTGCATCTGCGCAAGCATCATCTCTGCCGTAAAGTGATCTCCCATTTGTTCATACGGCAAATGCTCCATCACGAAATGATATAATGTTCCCCGCTCAGCAGCACCGATAGATTCTTCCGTTTGACGGAATTTTGGCTGTGGAATATCGTAGACTGCCTCATCTTCTATGCCAGTCTGCCGATCTGCAGTGCCTGGCACCATTTCTGTAACTTCATCTTCTGGCACTTCCGCACGCACCGCCATTTTCTGCTGCTCCATCGCTCTTCGTTTTAACTCGGTCACAGAAATTTTAACCGGCAATTTCTGCTCATTTGCATACGGATATTGATATTTTCTTTGGCGGCGCAACTGCTCTGCAAGCTCTGCATCATACTCTTTTGTGATGTCTTGATGTTTCAGCGCTTCTCTACGCAGTAATATTTGTTCTAACTGTTCCATCTCCCCGGCAATCTGTGCATCCGCACGGATCACTTCCAATCGAAACAGCGAATCCTGATCTTTGCTGTCGTATAAAACTTGATCCTTCATCGACGGATCTTCCTGCTCCTGCGCAGCTTCCTTCGCCTTTTCATCCTTCTGCGAATTTTCTGTATTCTGTGCTTGTCCATCTATCACATGACTTATGCACTGTCCAAAGATCGGTCTGTCCACCAGTGCCGGCATAATCCAGTCCAAATACGTCGCAGCACCTAACAATGCGGAATGCTGCAGCGATGCTCCTGTCAGATTCCAGCTCTGCAATTTTTTGTCCAATCCCTTCACTGTGCCTGTAAGGATCAGTTTCTCTTTGGCTCTTGTCAGCGCAACATACAAAATGCGCACTTCCTCACTCAAAGAATTTTCTAACATCTGTCTTGCAATAAAACGTTTCATAACTGTAGGCTTGTACAGACGTTCCTCCAGATCCACGTAATTAGCACCCACTCCGTAATCAACGTCCAGCAATAATTTCTTGCGCATATCCTGCTTATTAAATTGTTTGCCCATACCGGCAACAAACACTACCGGAAACTCAAGCCCCTTGCTCTTATGAATACTAACTAACTGGACTGCATTCGCCACCGTTCCGACAGTTGCTTCCCCAAAATCAATATCTGATTTTTTGAGCATTTCAATGTACCGGCAAAATCCAAATATTCCACGATGTCCATTTTCAGCAAATTCAATTGCCTGCTGCAGCAAAATATCGAGATTTGCACTTCTTTGCTCGCCCCCCGGCATTGCCGACATCAAAGCGTAATACCCTGTCTCTTCATAAATTTCACGAAGCAGTTCATACACAGAAACTGTTTCCGCTTTACGCCGATACTCCTGCAATGTGTCCAACAAATCGGACAGTTTTTCTGACAATACGTCCTCATGTCGGTCACAATACGCCCATATATTATCCAAGTATTGCAAGCCACTTCGCTCCGCTGCTATCTTGGCAAGTTCCTCATCCTGCAGCCCATAGATCGGTGATCGCAGCACCGCCACAAACGGAATATCTTGTCTCGGATTGTCAATAACCCGCAGCAAATTTAGCATTGTCTGCACTTCCAATGTTGCAAAATATCCGGTCTTTTTGGGTGCCATCGCCGGAATACCCATATCCGCCAACGTCTCTTGAAATTCTTCCGTCCATCCTTTCATACTGCGCAGCAATATGACGATATCCCGGTATTCTATCGGACGATACCCGCCTTTATCGGATACATACATCGGATGATCTCCCTGCACCATGTCGCGGATCTTCTGTCCGATTGCCATCGCTTCCAATTCGCGCTTTCCAAAATCATTATCCTCCTGAGCATCCATATTAAGCAAAATTATTTCTGTCTGATCCGCTGTCCGCTCTTCGCATGGATCAAATACTGCCCCCGGAACTAATTTTGCCGCATCATCATAGGCGATGCCGCCAAAGTCTTGACGCATGATCCGTTCAAAAATATAATTGGCCGATTCCAATACTGACGCACGGCTTCGAAAGTTCTGACGCAGATCGATCCGACGATTTCCGCCTTCTTCCGTATCATAAGCATGGTATTTCTCCATAAACAGATCCGGTCTCGCTAAGCGGAACTGGTAAATGCTCTGCTTAACATCACCCACCATAAACAAGTACGGACTTTGCTCCGGACCACGGCTGATGCTGGTCAGTATCATTTCCTGGACATAATTGCTATCCTGATACTCATCCGTCATGATCTCTTCATAATACTCCTGCAATTCTTTCGCCGTTGCACTCGGCACGCTATTTCCATCCTCGTCTCTCGTCACCAGGATCTGCAGTGCAAAATGTTCCATATCTGCAAAATCAATGATGCCGTCTTCTCTCTTTTTCTCGGCAAATGCCTTTCCAAAATCGATTGTCAGCTGTACCAATTCACGGACAGGTGCATCCATTTGCTGCATCATGGCGAGCATTTCTTCCGGGGGTTCCGCTAACATTTCTTTTTGTAACTGTTCAATACCTTTATCCCTATAGCTTGCGCGAAGTGCTTTTATTTGCTCCTGAAGTTCCTTATCATGCTTATTGCCGCGAATCGCACTCAATCTTCCAAATGATATCTTTCCGATCCCATCACAAAGTTCCTGCAATGTCTTGCATTCCCGCAGCTCTTTGATCTGCTGCCATTCTGTCTGGATCGTAGGCGTATATGCTTCCAAACCAACCCCATCTACACTGATCTGATATGCCGCAAATGCTTTCTTTTCACATTCTGCAACAATCATCTGCACGTCTGCAATATATTTTTCCATCCACTCCGTTTGTTCCATTTCCTCTACAGAACGCAATGCATATGAATTCTTCCATTGCTCCAATTGCTCATCCGGAAACGGATAACTTTGTGCTAATTCGTATAACTTCAATACTATGGATTCAATTTCTTTGTCTGTTCTTCCTGTCGCAAACATCTGCATCGCATCCAAAAATACCTGATTTTCCTTTTGGCGTGCATCCGCATATTTCTGCTCCAACACCTCACCAAGAACAGCCTCTTTCATAATCTTTAGATCTGTCTCGTCCCCTACTTGAAACATTGGATCTAAATCGATCACGTGAAAATAATTGCGTATAATATGTTGACAAAAGCTGTCAATCGTCGTAATCTGCGCATTATGTAACAATCCGATCTGCCGCTGTAAATTATCGTCATCCGGCGTCTGTTCTAATTTTTGCTGTAACGCCTCACCGATTCGCCCACGCATTTCTGCTGCAGCCGCTTTTGTAAATGTCACTACGAGAAGACGGTCAATGTCAACCGGCGTCTGCCTATCTGTGATCCGCCCAATAATTCGTTCTACCAACACGGCTGTTTTACCGGATCCCGCCGCTGCAGAAACTAGTATGTTACTATCTCGCAAATCAATTACTTTCTGTTGATCCGCAGTCCATTGTGGTTTCATCGCGTCTCCTCCTTTCCTGATGCCTCGTTCCCTTTCCTATCCTCTGATGGAACAAAATCATTTACTTCGTTCTCTTTCCTATCCTCTGATGGAATAACATCATTTACTTCGTTTCCTTTCCTATCCTCCGATGGAACATCACTCTCTCTGCGTATCTCCGAAAATACATCATCGTTTGTCTTTGGCCATATTTTTCGATATGAATTGCCGGCAAGTTTTGCATCAAATCCACAGATTCCATGATAATTGCAATAATCACAGGCACAAGATTTCATACTGTCCGCCTTTTGGTACGGATGCACACTTGTCTCTCCTGCTCCGATCTGTACACCGATCTCCTGCAGCTTACGCTCTGTAAAATCAATCAATTCCTTGAAATTTTCCGTTGTGATCGTAGCCGCATTTTTCTTAAGCATTCCATCTTTTTTTGTTCCGACCGGTACGACCAAGGATTTTGCAGAAGCCGCTAATGTCCCCTCTTCTCCGGCCAACGTCGCATCTAATGATGGCAGAACCGGATCTTCCTCATTTACCAATCCTCGCATGAGCAGTTCATTCAGCAGATATGTTCTCTTCTCCTCGAAATCCAATCTGCTTGTCACAAACGGATCTTCTATATGATAATATAGGACACCCGCCGGGATAACCATTTTCTTACTTCTACGTGTCTGTTTATCCACTGCTGCCCGAAGATACACCATAAGCTGTAATTGCAGTCCATAATAAAGGTCCGACAGTGACAGATCCTTCTTGCCGGTTTTGTAATCCACGATCTTAACGTAAATATTTTCCTCAGTTTCCATCGTATCAATACGATCCACGCGGCCAATATACGTCTGCTTTTCTTTGTCCATCCGGAAGCTTACCTCACTGTCTACCGTATCGAACTTCCCCAGTTTCATTTGCTCCGTGATCGCCCAAACAGTCCGAAGCATAATACGGCGCAATCGCTCTACCAAGCTGGCATCCCTTTCCGTATCGTACAATAAACCGTTTTTGTATTCCTCCACCGTATGGTTCAAACACTGATTTGCCAATATATGCTGCTGCTCTTCATCAACATCTGCCCACCCGATATGCCGGTCAAGAAGCGTCTTTGTATAGCGTTCCAATGCCTCATGCACAATATTTCCAATATCAAAAAACTGAACTTCATGTTCCATTCGCTCCTCTAGCTGCAGCCCATACTGCATGTAATACGCAAATGGGCAGGCACTGAACTTTTCAAACTGCGATACGCTGCCGGTGATCACTTCGTGATACAATGCCGTTGCCGCCTCTTTCGAGATCTTACTCTCTGGTGCAATATATAATGCAGCATCTATCAGGCGATCCAACTCACCACGATGATTCAGCGTTTTCTTCTGTCCGTCTTTTGGGGCACATGCTAACTCCTGCTCCTGCAAACGATACTGTCGATACAATTCGTTCCAAGCAGCATTGTCTTGCCATCCCATTCGCAGACCTCGGATCAAATACCCTCTGCCGTAATCATCTCTCAAAATATCGCGCAATCTACCTCGCGACTCTGCTACATTTTGAATCTGAAGTTTTGGAAAAATATTCTGAACCCGATCGATCAAATACGCCGGCTGTAAAGCAGTTCCATCGTTAGCAGTTGCACTATATGTCAAATACAGCCTCTGTGATGGTTTGGTCAAACATAAATACAGATAGAACTGTTCGGTATATATTTTCTCTCTTGCGGTAGGTGCCAATGCATAGCTTTCTCCCGTCAAAAACTCTCGTTCTGCATCGGATAAAATACCGCCGCCATCTCCGGTCATTGGAATATTTCCGTCATTAACACCCAACAAAAATAGATACTTGATTCCATACAAACGTGTTCTTGACAGATCTCCTACCATGATCTGATCCACTCCGGGCGGTATCAAACCAATACGCGCCTCATCAAATCCGGTATTCAGTATTTCAATAAACTCTGCCAAAGGCATTTCTTCATCCCCCAGCAATGCCACCAAGCGATCAAGTACTTCTATGATCACATCATAAATCTGTTCATATTCTTTGACCGCTTCAAAATTTCCCTCTTCCCTAAACCTCTCTATACGTTTCTGAATTTGCAAATAAATCTGCTCCTGCTCCATGAAATCACAAATTGTTTCCGCATATTCACGCACACGATGCTTGCCACGCGCAATACGTCCATAGAAATCCGACAATCGATCCCACGTTTCCTGTCTCAGCCAATTGATCGTTTCCGAGGCTTCTGTAGCTATATCTTCTGTCTTTCTTCGAAAAACATATCCGGTGTCCCATTCTTTTTCCCAGTTTTTGTGCCCTCGAACTCCAGATGCCAGCAGAAAATTGTCCAAAAGCTGCACAGCATTTCCCCACTCTTTTGTCCCATTTGTCGGACACCCTGTACGCTGTATAAATCCACTCTTTAACAGTTTGATCGTACTCTCATAATCAAAATCCTTACGCAACACATCTAACATACTGCTTATCGTATCCACAACCGGATTTGCAAGTATGCTCTTCTTTTGGTCTATGAAACAGGGCATCCCTTTGCGCTCCATTTCTCCTTTGATCAACGTCCCATAAATGTCCATATTTCCGGTCACGATCGCTACGTCGCGATATCGAAAGCTTTCCTGTTCACGAAGTGCCATGATTTCCTCGATCATAAAATGCACCTCGTCCTCTGGCTGCCGCAAACAATGGACCGTAATATTTTGCACCTCTTCTTTATATGGTCTGACCGGATAACGGAATAAATTTCGCTCCAAATATCCAAGCTCAATATTATCCGCGAAACGCGTCTCCTCTTTTACGGTACCTGTCCAAATCGGTTCTGCAATATCGCAATGCTCTTCTCTTGCTATTTCTGTTAAATGATAAATGGTTTTCTGACTCAGATAAAAGAGCTTATATTTCTTGTCCATTTTCCAAACCTGTTCCCGCTTGTCCAATGTCACTGTAACATTCACCTGACCACATACGCGCAACAACTTTCGCAGCAGCTTATACTGCACCGGCGTAAATCCTGTAAATCCATCCAGATATAATATACTGTCTTTCAAAATATTGGACCGCTCTGCTACATCCGCAAATACGGTGAGTATTTCTTCAGAGGTAATGTAATTATCCTGCAGATAATCCAAAAATGCGGCATATGCCACTTCTACATCTTGCAGTTTCTGCCGCAAAACCGGATGCGATTTTGCCGATTCTTTCATCTGTTCCAATCCATCCGATGCAATATCATATTGCATTAATTCCGATAAAAATGATTTTATCTCCGCCACATATCCCTTTTTATGTATATTTCGCCCAAAATATGTCAACTGATCTTGCAGCCCCATCAATACCTTTTTTAGTATCATCGTCTTACCCAGATCATCGATAACCGGTGCCATTCCTGCACCTGTCTCGCCAAACACACGAAAAGCAAGGCGCGGAAAACTCTGCACCTCTATATTCCACAGACCGTGACGCTCACTCAATGCGACAAGATTTCTTTGTGTTTGCATTGTAAACTGCTCCGGCACAACGACAAAGATCTGCCTCTTCATATCTTTGCTCGCCATTGCTGCGGCCTGATGCTCTATGTACCATGTTTTGCCTCCACCGGCATTTCCTAATATAAATTGTAACCCCATATTTTCCTCCGTATTTATCTCTTTCATGATTTATAGTATACCACGTTCAAAATATTTCGGTCTATCACTTTACGGTTTGATTTGACGCACCTTGTTCCTCTAAAATTTCCTCTACCGCATCAACAATGATCTGTTGCGTGTACTTGGACTCTTTCGTCAGCTCCACCTCTTCTGGCGCAACTCCCGCCGCAAGCTGGTTGGATACACTTTTCACTGCCGGCTCCATTAATGGATACATCGTTGTAATACTTTCATCTAATGGAACAATCTTTACGGACTTAATATGATCCGTATCTAATGCCACCTCTAAACTGGCAGTACTCTCCCCTAATGTGATATCCTTCGTATATATCCCTGCCTGATATCTTTCATTTGCGTCAGCAGTATCTTGTTTACCTTCTGATCTCCCTTTTCCAACAAACAAATATACGATGAGTAACAGTAATATAATTCCAACACCGGCAAAAATTGCTGTATATATCAATTCTTTCATTCGCAAAACAATAATTTTGGTTCCATGCATCCTTCCATCCCCCACAACGATTCACTCAGCCAGCACCTTTATAACGGTACATAACCTACAGCCTTTATTATCCTATTATTATGAATGCTCTCTACGAAATAGAACTCGCGATCCACGCTTTCTTTTTACAAATTTACTTTCTTCGTCCAAATAAAAAAGCAAAGCCAGCGCTTTGCGATGATGTCACACTACACAACAGCAGTTTCCCATTAATTAAAAAAGCAAAGCCAGCGCTTTGCGATGATGTCACACTACACAACAGCAGTTTCCTATTAATTAAAAAAGCAAAGCCAGCACTTTGCGATGATGTCACACTACACAACAGCAGTTTCCTATTAATTAAAGAAAACAGCCATACAAACAAATTCTCCTTGTCCGTATAACTGTCCTCTTTTATACAAGGCGTTCATCTAACGCCAGACTCATCTATTCTCAATTCATTATTTTCATTACTTAGGATCACTTTCCTCTTGATCTTCAAACGCCTCTTTCCAAATTCCCTGACGCTCATTTGCCTTTTCCTGCTTACTTTCTTCCTCACGCAGATCATTTTCTCTCTCAATATTACGGAAAAATTGTCTGGCAAATCCACTGATCGTCAATATAAAGCATGCCGGTCCCAATATAATGCCAAAAAACAATAATGTCCAATGCAATTGATAGAACACCAAATATTCTACAAACAATGTCACAAGCAAAAACAAGGTTTTCAAAAAATATTTTACACAAATTGAATACGAATTACGCAATGTGTTGACGATCGTATTTTCGTATCTCGCTAACAGCGCATATGCATATAAAAAATGCATTACGGTCATTACAATAGCGATCACGCCGACTACGGTGCACAGCGTTCCATACCTTTCACTAACACGCGCTAATTGAAAATCTAAATAAATGGCATACGTAGCAAACAATTGTATAAGCCCAATCGCACTTCCCTTAAACAAATTTGCCTTAAACTCTTTCAAAAATGGTCCTGCAATATAACCTTCCTCTTCATCCACCATTTTCAGCGTAATTGTAAACGCTGCGGTTGTAGATGCTCCAATCGTTACGATCGGAATACTACAAAGTATCCACATCGCATTTAACTTCAACATATCAAACAAACGGCTCATAAACTTATATAATCCGCTGTCCAAACTAAATAATTTACTCATATTATTTCACATTCCTGCACATTACATGTGCATTTAATCTCCATTCTATGATTAAGCTGTTAAAATGCCGCTTAACACTTTTATCTAATACATAGATACAGAATGGGCTGCTTGCATTAACAAACAGCCCGTTCCATTATTCTCAAGTTCATATGAACTCAAATTTTACTGTGTAATTGCATCTTCCAATGCTTTTCTTCTGGAAGCCTGGTTACGTGACCACTCAACGCACTTATCATAACCATACTTCTTAGCGCTCTTCTTCATACCTGCAACAACGCTGTCAAACTTTTTGTCAGATTTAGCATAGATTGCTTTCCAAGAAGAGTTCTTGATCTCAGTTGTAACCTGATTCCAAGTAGTCTTAAGAGTAGTATCCTGAGTCTCCTTGGAGAATGATGTACCAGGAGCTACAGTATATTTACCTTTCTCCATGTACTCATTGATCGTTGTACAACCAGTCTTATCACGCCAATCTTTCTCGATATCGCTAGATGGAGTAGCGTTGTAGCTTGCCCAGCTCTCTTTGTTGTATGTCTCACCGTCAGAATCCGGGTTAGAAGCATCGAGAGACCATGTTACGTTGTTGATCTGCAACTCGCCATCATGGTAAGATCCCTTATAACCGCCACCCATTGTGGTATTTTTATCGTTCTGACATTTTACTCCGACATCTGTCAAGTATGCATGTTTCTGATCATCATAATCCCAAGTATAACCCTTTGGACCATATTCCATTGTCATACGACCCTCTGGAGTAGCGAGATAGTTGATAATTTCCATACATTTCTCAGGGTACTCAGTCTTAGCACCGATAGACCAAACTCTATCTCCACCCTGTGTATTCATACCATAAACGATTGGTGAAGCATCTTCTGGTTTCATGCAGTACATAAGCTTGCCGGCAGATGTATGCTCTTTTGTGTTGTAACCAAGAGATCCACTGTAGTTGAAGATGGAGAACAATGTACCACCATTCTGAACCTTAGCGATCATCTCATCATATGTCTGTGTCATAGAGTCAGGGTCGATCAATCCATCCTGATACAGATCGTTGAACCACTTCAACATCTCAAGATATGGACCATTCTCTTCCAATGCATCATGATACTTACCATTGGTTGGATCATATAATCCAAGTGCCAACTCATCGTATCCATAATATGCAGTAGCCATAGCCTTAACATACATTACCATTGCATCATCCCAGTCTGGCCATAAGGATACAGCGTATACCTTATTACCGGAATCATCAGATGGGCAAAGCTTCTGCATGTTCTTCAGCATTTTGTGGTAATCCTGAAGGTTTTTAACCTTTGGATAACCAAGTTTCTTGTAAAGATCCCAACGAGTATCCCATGTATAGAAGAAGGACTCATGATCTTTACTGTTCAATGCCACGTTAGCACCAAAACCATAGAGTTTGTCACTGGCACCATTTGTGATCGTCTTTGTCAACTCTTTGTTTTTCTTAAGAGCATCCGGCATGTTTTTCTTGATGTATGGACCGTACTCATCTAATACATTGTCATCTTCCCATCCGAATAATAAATTATTCTTTACGGCCAAAGGATACTTATCATTATCAGCACCCCATACAACAATATCACCTAAGTTACCACTTGTCATACGTGTCTCAAACACGCCGTCTCCCTCAGGAATGATATTCAACTCTACGTTGAATTTCTTCTTAAGGATGTCTGCAGACCAACCGATCTGCTTTCCGGAGAAGTTTGCCAACTGACTGTATACGTTCAATTTGATAACTTCGTTCTTTTTGCTTCCACAACCTGTTAATGCAGATGCAGAACCAATTACCATACTAGAAGCCAACAGTACAGAAAGTAACTTCTTTGAAAAAAGTTTTCTCATAATTTTCCTCCATTCTGAAGTGTTTTAATTCTTCTTATTTTAAGTTCGAATGGCATTACACCATTCGAACTCATTCGCTTTACGATTTGGTTCACTAAACCATCAGTGTACCAATATACATTAACCCTTTACAGCACCAAGCATAATACTTTTTTCGAAATATCTCTGCATGAAAGGATATACGCAAAGGATAGGGATAACAGATACCATGGCTACCGTGTACTTGATAACCTTGGTATTCAATGCAGCAGCTGCTGCATCTGATGTCTGTGCACCGGATGTAGAGTTCATGATCGAGCCCAAGTTACTTGATGTGTTCAAGTAGGTATACAATCTATGCTGCAATGTAAACAACTTAGCATTACCCTGCATGTAAATCAAGGAATCCTGGAAGGAGTTCCAATGACCTACCGCACCGAAGATTGCGATTGTAGCAAGGATCGGCTTACTCAAAGGCCAGATCAACTTGCGAAATACTACCATATATGATGCACCATCAATAAATGCACTCTCTTCCAACTCGCCCGGTATAGACTCTATATACGTCTTAACGAGGATAATGTTGTACGGAGCAACAATTCCTGGGATGATGTATACCCAGTAGTTATTTGTAAGACCTAACATAACTAAGTTCAAGTATGTTGGGATCAAACCAGCGTTGAAATACATTGTGATAACGAGGAAACGATACCATAAACTTCTATGCCACATTTCCTGCTTTGTTACCAAGTAACCAACGAATGCAGAAGCAAGTACCATCAATGCAGTACCAAGGATCGTTCTGCTGACAGATACCAAGAACGCATTTCCCAGATCACCAACTTCACGCAATTTCAAATAGTTATCAATATTCAGTCCCTTCGGGTAGAAATTGATCATACCCTTTTTAACCAGATCATTACTTGAAATCGTATTGATAAACAAGTAATAGAATGGGAAGATACATGTTAATGTAAACAATGTAAAGAATATATAGTTGAGTACATCAAAGACAACGTCTCCGACAGATCTCTTGTACATTCTTTTATGTTTCTTGTTGTACTCTTTTTCTCTTTTAGCATCTAACTTTTCCTGTGCTGTCTTAGCCATACGATTTCACCTCCTATACAATACTCTCGCCGCGCAATGCCTTAGATACACTATTAGCACCAAACAGCAACGCTACGCTGACAATGGATTTTGCCATACCAATTACCGTGGATAGCGGGATACTACCGCCATTAATACCTAAATCGTATACCCACAGATCCAATACACGGATCGTATCCATGTTGTTCGGGTTACGGAATACAAGGTACTGATCCAAACCATTGCTCAAGCAGCCTGCGATTGCCATCAACAGCAATACGAAGAATGTAGGAAGCAAACCAGGTAAAGTAATGTGACGCATCTTTTGGAATCGACCGGCACCATCTACTGTTGCCGCCTCATACAAGGACTGATCGATACCGGAAATACCTGCGATGTAGATAATAGCACTCCAACCTACACCTTTCCATGTTCCCCATGCCCACATCTTAAGCCATGTATGCTTAGAACTCATCAACCACGCTTTACCCTGTGCGTTCTGTGCAATAACACCAATCTCCTTCAAGAATGTGTTAATGAAACCATCTGTAGAGAAGATAGCCAATGCAACCGCATACACAAGTACCCAGCTGATAAAGTTAGGAATCGTCGTGAATGTCTGTACAAAACGGCGGAATCTCAAGTTCTTCATCTCGCAAAGGAAGATTGCAAAGATCATAGGAAGCCAGCTGGTACCCACTCCCAAGAAACTCATGATCAATGTATTTCTCATGGTATTGATCATATCAGTACGTGTAGCTGAGTTCTGGAACAAATATGTAAACCACTTGAATCCTACGAAGCTACTCATAGAAAGCGTATCTCCTGATTTATAATCGAAGAACGCATATCTCCAACCATACAAAGGCAGGTAGCAGAATACAAATGCTAATGCAATGAATGGAAGGAACATAAGGAATAACTTATACTTTGATTCCATCTCATACTTCTCACCCTTGTCAACACTAGGAAGAGAAATAAATACAACAATTGCTGTAATAAGCATAATAGCTGTTAATACTGCATAACCATAAAATGCTGTTGGGATCTGAGGTAAGATCTTGTTAGCCTTTGTTGGATCTGTAGAAGAATTTACCAGCATATAACTCACTACAGTTACAACTAATCCAAGTGTCTCAGCGACTGAGCCACCCAACGTAAACTGAGCACCTGTTTTCTGCATTCTCAGATTACCGAGGGACATACAAGCTCCCACGCCGAGTAAAATGATACCGATCACCAATATAATAGATGCAATCATTACAACGGCAAAGCTGCTTTCATTGACCCAGTTCATACGGAACGCTCTGGCGAACTCACTTGTCAAACTGTTGTAGGATACTGCTGATGTAAACAGGGATACATTTGAACTGATCATCTTAGCAACTCTAGTTGGATTAAATGTCGGGAAAAATGCACCAACGATCAACAGAATTGTAATGATTCTCTGACAGATGTATAGTCCTGAAGCAGCTCCTTTCTTGTTTTCTTTGTCTTTCATAAATAACCTCCTCGTATTATTTATCGTGCGCTAAGTGCTTTTTAGTGCAAAATTGCTCAAAATCACACCAACGTAGTTACTTCATCATGTAATTATACCTAAAGAATTCGTTAAAAAATACCATAATCTTTCAAGAAAAAATACACGATTTTTTCACACTTTTAACAAAAAATATATAAATTTTTGTGCAATTTATCAAATTTGAGTAAGATTTCCACGATTTTGATTTTCTATAAGGATCAAAGGGGCAAAAGTTCAAAAAAATAGCCTGTTAGGGAAATTCAGACCTTTTCACACTTTAATCCTATAAATCAAACAGAAAGGGAGAGATGAGACAATATTGTCTCACCTCTCCACACGATCACTCTCCCAAATGGGATATGCGTTTCATTAGTCTTTCTTTCTCTTAACAACTACTACGATACCTGCAATCACTACAACTGCAACTACTACGATAGCTGCTACTGCTCCACCACTGATAGAAGAAGAGCTACTGCTGCTGCTAGAAGATGAAGAAGATGCGTCTGCTGCAGGCGTTGGTGTTGCTTCTACTGCATCAGGATTATCAACGTCAAATCCGCTAACCTTGAATGTGATCTCTACAGAATCATTAGGTGTTCTAACGCTTGGGCAACTAGGATAAGCACCATTATCCTTCTGATATGAGTTAAATGGATCAAAACGGAACAATCCACTCTCATCTGTGTACTCTGTTGGAACGAAGATGTCGTCCTGAAGTGTTACAGATGTATTATCGATCTTAAGCTTCCAGTCCGTTACCTGGATCTTGCCGTCTTTGTATGCAGACATCGGAATATCTGTACTTACATACAGCATGGACATTACTGCCTGCTGGCTGCTCTCTGCACTTGTTAATACACCGCCCAAATCCTTAACGCCAACTGTGTAAACACCGTTGCCTTTAATCTCAGCATCTGTTACTGTTGCGCCCGGAACTTCTGAATTTGCATTGTCTTTACTCTGATACATCTTACCTTCATAAGCACCGTTTGGAAGATTTTTACCATTCAAACCATTCTCTTCCTGATACCATTCATCACGGAAGATCCAAGACTGTGTCTGCTGTAAACCAAAGTATGCATGATATGTAGTCTTACCAGATGCATCGAATGCAGCCTTTGCTGCTTCCTTTGCTGCTTTGCTGACTGTTCCTGCACTTGCATTTGGTGCAGATGTTACTGCAAATGTCAACGCCATTACGCTGGCAGAAGCGATTGCAATGATTTTTCTAATTGATTTTCTCATTGTTATTCCTCCTAATCAATATATTTGTTTGCTTTTCGTTTTGCTGCCTGCAAAACTATTCACTTGCTTATTTTAGCAGAACGAAGCGATATTAAAACCATAATTATTAGACATATTTACCCGAAAAATTCCTTGCCACGTATATTTTTTTCATATTTTTACCAAATAATTGTCCTGTTTTGGATGCGATTTTTGCCAATAACCGCTATTTATTATGGTAATTCCTGCTCATCACTTCGCTCGATTGCTGTCGAAGCATTCTTCGGGATCCGTATTGTCACAACTGTCCCCTCATTCAAACGGCTATCCACCTTTACTGCATACTCTTTTCCATACTGCATGATCAATCGCTGATTCACATTGCTGATCCCAATATGCCCCCTGCTTCCATCTGTTTGTGTCAATGAGTGGCGCAATTCACCCAATTGATAATAATTCATCCCAGTTCCATTATCAATCACTTCTATAATAATGTCTTTTTCATCTTGAGACACTTTCACTTCAAGCCTTCCGTCCTTCGGTTTATTTTCCAGGCCATGTATAAAGGCATTCTCCACAAACGGCTGAATGATGAGTGGCATCACTTCCTGCGTCATATCTACGTCATCATCTACCACAATTTCGGAATGGATACGATCCCCAAAGCGATAGTCCTGTATCCTCATATAATTATCGATCAGTTCTATTTCCGATTGCAAACTTACCAGCTTATGACTGACCTGTATATTCCGCCGCATGATCTTTGCAAGCATTTTGACCAGATCTTCAATCTCCGGCTGATGATTAACCCTCGCCTTCATTCTGATCGTTTCTAATGTATTGTATAGGAAGTGAGGGTTAATCTGACTAGCTAACATTTTAAATTCAACTTCCTTTTGCCGTGTATGCATTTTCTCTTTCTGCACTTTTTCTTCTACCATTGATTCTGTCAGATTTTGGATATCGTCCATCATCGTTCCGAGTTCGGCATAAATTTCGCCGATCTCGTCGTTTCCCCCCACCATTTTTACCCGATCATAACGACCGGTTGCTACCAAATGCATCTGATGACGCAATTCTTTCAATCGGCTGGAAAAGCTGGTCGAATATCCTATGATCATCGCAAACGAGATTAGCATTCCAATTCCCACGATCAAATACGCATTAAAGGTAACCTGATTGATCTGCTCCGTGATTCCGGAGTAATCCTGTACACTGACAAGAGAGTAGTAATTGGTCGTATTTTGCGGATGTACTTTCTTATACGTAACAAATCTATCTTTTCCGATAACACTAAAACGCGTATTTCCCGTCCATCTTGTCGTACCGCGCAAATATGTTTCCAGCGCGAGCTCCTCTGTTCCCGAAACTTCATAGTTCGTATACAACACATTTACATCATTGTACAGAAGAACCGTATTTTCTTCCCGCTCTGCAATTGCCGAATTGATCAGATCCATATTCATCTGCACCGCCAATATGCCAAGCTGCTCCCCGTCAGCACTAATGATCTGTTTTGCGACCTGTATGCACTTTTGCTTTTCTTCTCGGTCTTCACCATAACACCAGATCAATCCACCTTTTTTATCACATACATCGCTATACCAAGACTGTTGTGTGACAGATGGCCCCAGATAAGTAAACGGCCGATCATAACATAGGGTTTCATTGCTGACATAGATCACTATATCCGAAATCGACTGCTTATAATCCTGCATATAACGATCAATCTCCCACAATTTCCCCTTATCTTTCTGCCATTTCTTTTCATCGGTATAATCTTTTGTGATCATATTAGACAGCACCGTATTTATATTCATGTTTTCGCAAACCTTTTCCATATCCGGCACAACATCTTCAAGAATACTTGCCATCAAGTGCAATTCTTGTTTTTGCGCCTTCTTATTTTGTTCGATCAAACTGTTGGCTGTTCTATTGTTTAAATATACAGTTACGCCAAAAAAGGGAATAACGCCACCTATCACAAAGACAAGTATCATCTTCCCTCTAAATCGGATATTCTTAAATAATTTAGTCCTCCAACTGCTTTTCACATCAATCCTCCATGCTGCGAACCGGCTCCGTCTCCATTATATTTTAAAACGTAACTGCTGTGGCTCTCGCATTGCCTTGCCAGACAAAGATGTCACATTCGTTGTGATATTCAGGATATACGTCTCATCTTGTGCATATGGCTCAAGCGGCTCAATTTCGATAATATTTTCTAATGAATTGTATCGGATCGCTGTCTTAAGCGGAGACAGATTTTCCGTTGTGACATACAAATTTACATTATTTACGGTTTTTGGATCCAACGGAACATTAAACTTTACCTTCCAAAGAAAATTTCCCGTTTTGTATTTCAGATCCTGTTTTACTTTTCCCTCTAAATCTTCTGTCATCCCCTCTATCGATAAATAATCCGTCATATCGTTACCACCTTTCTTAACGGTCTCGTCAAACATTGGGAGTCACCCATCTTTTTGTTATCGTTTTTGTATTTAAAGTGTACCACAAATCATGCAGTTTGTGTAGTCCAAGGCGGGTATCATGTGGTATACTAATACTACTTATATCGGATATGTCTGCCAGCATGTAAATTCTGCCGGCTAACGGATTCCAAATTTCAATACAGGAGGCATTTTTTTGAGCAAAATAAATTTTAAGCCGGGTAATATGCTTTACCCACTTCCTGCGGTTATGGTAAGCTGTGGCGATATCGCACAAGAGTCTAATATCCTTACCGTTGCGTGGACTGGCACCATCTGTACCAACCCACCGATGGTCTATATTTCCGTGCGGCCCGAACGATATTCCTATGCCATGATCCGCGAAACAGGCGAATTTGTGATCAATCTCACTACCAAAAAACTTGCACGTGCAACGGATTTTTGCGGGGTACGTTCCGGTCGTGATCTTGACAAATGGAACGAATGTCATCTAACTAAGATCCCGGCAGATACCGTGCGCTGCCCGATGATCGCCGAATCGCCCGTTAACATTGAATGTCAGGTAACAGAAATAAACGAACTTGGTTCTCATCATATGTTTTTGGCCAAGGTCACCGCCGTACACGTGGACGATGCCTACATTGATGAAAAAGGGACCTTTCATTTGAATGATACCGGTCTGCTTGCCTATTCACATGGCACTTACCACGAATTAGCCAAAGCCACGGGGAACTTTGGTTATTCTGTACGTAAGACACACGGAAAAAAGCAAAAACGAAAGAAACGGTAAATAATTAACATAATTTTTTGGGAAACATATAATGTATTAGGAGGTCGCGCTTAGGCAGCGTTTATTCCTATCTTTATCGCAAATAGCGATAGAATGGAGTGCAATATGAAAATAACATATCTGAAGATTTGCAATTACAAATCGATCGAACAACTTGAGATCACTGATATTGAAAATGCTTTGATCTTAGTCGGCAAGAATAACACCGGAAAAACAGCAGTAATCGATGCCATTTTACTGGCAATGGGGATGCGTAACTGTGCAGAACATGAATTTTTAGATGCCGGCAAACCCATTTCCATCTCGGTTCATATCGAGTATTCCGAAAGCGATATTATGCTGCTACACTCACGGAGTGTATTGTGCAAAGTGAAAGATTATGAACGATGGCTTGCAGATTTTCAGAGCAAGATCCCGTCCTATCAGGATGGTATTTTGTCATTTACTTTTATCGTCACACCAAATATGGCAACACGATATTCCGATGGATTTTCAAAGCATAACGAATATATCCCGGAAGTACTGCCCAAAATTTATCATATTGACCAAAACCGAAATCTCGAGGCGCTGCAGAATGATGTATTCAGTTTCTATGACAAAGAATCTTTTCAGAAATTAAAAGATAATCAATGTACGTTTGACCCTGCCCGTACCTGCAACCGCTGTTTTCAGTGTATTGGGCTGATCAATAAAAAAACACCGGAGGAACTGACCGTTTTCGAAACTGTGCGCCTCTTACAATACAAATTGTTTCACACCAACCTTACGCAATTTGCAGAAAAAGTCAACCGTTATTTCCATGCGAACGGAAGTCCTTCACAGGAAGTCCGCTACGTACTCGATTACGACACCGACAACCTTCTGCATGTTTCCACACAAATTTATAACAAGGATCGGCATAATCTCGTCGGACCACTCAATATGCTGAGCGAAGGATTGCGCAGTATTTACGCACTTTCCCTCCTTGAAGCCTATATTGATGAAGAAAATACGCTTCCAAGCATTATTATGATGGAAGATCCGGAAATCTATCTCCATCCACAGCTTCAAAAGAGTGCCAGCGAAATTTTATACCGCCTTTCCAAGAAAAATCAGGTTATTTTTTCGACACACTCACCAAATCTCATTTTTAATTTTTCATCCCGGCAGATACGAGAAGTCGTTTTGAACGAGCGTTACTTCACAACGATTCATACTGAAACAGATGTAGATGAGATTTTGGACGATCTCGGCTATACCGCGAATGATCTGATGAATGTCAGCTTTGTTTTTATCGTGGAGGGCAAGCAGGACAGCAACCGTCTGCCGCTTCTTTTAGAAAAATATTACTCCGAAATTTACGATGAAAACGGCAATTTACAGCGTATTTCCATTGTTCCCGTCAATAGCTGCACCAACATCAAAACTTATGCAAATTTGAAATATATCAACAAATTGTATTTAAAAGACCAATTTTTGATGATACGTGACAGCGATGGCAAAAATCCAAAATATCTCAAGAAGCAGTTGTGCAGCTATTATAGCAAACGCTCTTCGGAAGATGTTGGTAATCTTCCGCGCGTCGAACCCAAAAACGTACTGATCCTTAAATATTATTCATTTGAAAACTATTTTTTGGATCCAAAGGTTATGGCAAAGATTGGCGTGATTAAAAATGAAGAAGAATTTTACAATATATTGTATAAGAAATTTAAGGACTATCTGTTTAAGCTTAACAGCGTAAAGCGAATGCAGCGTACTCTCAACATCCGCATTCGCAGCAAGCAGGACATCAAAGACAATATTGAGTCGATCAAAATTTATGTGAGAGGTCACAATCTGTTCGACATTTTTTATGGCAGATATCATGGTAGTGATGAGCAGGCGATCCTCAAAAAATACATTGATGTTGCTCCTCGTGAAACCTTTCAGGATATCTTTGATGCAATTGACTCTTTCGTGTATTTCGAAAATCGCCGAAAGTAATTTTCGTAATAAATGTTTTTTTGGTTGACATGTTAGCACTTTTAATTATAATATAGTGATGTGTTGACTTCTGTTTATTTGGAAATAGCCTAACAAACTGTGTGAGGTGTAATATGGAAAATCAGTATATAATCAAAGGAGGAACACCATTAAATGGTGAGGTGACGATCGGCGGTGCCAAAAATGCTGCGTTAGGCATCTTAGCTGCTGCTATTATGGCAGATGAAACCGTTGTCATCGATAATCTTCCGAATGTTAGAGATATTAATGTTTTGTTAACAGCAATTGAGAGCATCGGCGCTACTGTAAAGCGTATCGGTCCTCATGTAGTATCTATTAATGGCAGCACGATCAATGATATGACCATTGATTATGACTCCATCCGCAAGATCCGTGCATCTTATTATCTGCTTGGCGCACTGCTTGGCAAATACAAGAAGGCGCAGGTTGCTTTGCCGGGTGGCTGTGAGATCGGAAGCCGTCCGATTGACCTTCATTTGAAGGGATTTCGCGCACTGGGTGCTACCGTTAGTATTGAACACGGTATGATCAATACCTCGGCCGACGAATTAGTAGGAAACCATATCTTTATGGATACTGTTTCTGTTGGTGCTACGATCAACATTATGCTGGCTGCCTGTATGGCAGAGGGCAAAACAGTTATTGAAAATGCTGCTAAAGAACCACATATCGTTGACGTAGCCAACTTCTTAAACAGTATGGGTGCCAATATCAAAGGTGCCGGTACTGACAAGATCCGTATGACTGGTGTAACATCGCTGCATGCGAGCGAATATTCCATTATTCCGGATCAGATCGAGGCAGGTACATTTATGGTTGCCGCTGCCGCAACACGCGGTGATGTTTTAATTAAAAATGTAATTCCTAAGCATTTAGAGGCAATTTCTGTAAAACTGATGGAAATTGGTGCTACTGTTGAGGAATTTGATGACGCTATCCGTGTTACAAGTGATCATCGTTTAGGACACACCCAGATAAAGACACTACCTTATCCGGGATTTCCTACCGATATGCAGCCACAGATCGCAACATTATTGGCTTTGTCCGATGGAACAAGCATTGTAACTGAGAGCATTTTTGAGAATCGTTTCAAATATGTGGATGAATTATCGCGTATGGGTGCTTCCATCAAGGTTGAGGGTGGCAATGTTGCAATCATAGAAGGTGTGGAAGGCTTTACCGGCGCTGCTATTAGCGCACCGGATCTTCGTGCCGGTGCTGCACTGGTCGTTGCAGCGTTAGTAGCAGAAGGCTACTCTACCGTAGACTGTATCCATTACATTGAACGTGGTTATGAATGCTTTGAAGATAAATTGGCCGCTTTAGGTGGATATATTGAAAAAATTCCTGTTGACGATGAACGTGCAGTTCAGAAGTTTAAGCTCAAAGTAGGTTGATTGAATTTCATTTTCTCTATAAAAAGGATGTCGTCTGATAATAAAAGACGGCATCCTTTTTTATTTCGTTCTAATTTACATTCCTTGCTTTAGCAGTCGATCTGTGACTGCTATCTGAAAATATCTTAATATAAAATTATAACATCATTTGTATCGTCACGTCGGACATTTCGCGTAGATCCAACACTTTCCCACTGACACATACGGAGGGTCGCGCCAATTCATCCGCATGCATTGCAACAATCGTGCCCTTTTCCCCATCAGAAAGCACTACCTCGCATCCAATAAAGGACTTTACAATCCCCTCTAAAAACGGATGCAGATACTTTGGATCAAAACGCTTGTCCCCATCCTGTTCTACAACCATGTTGATCACCTCAAACGGACACAATGCCCCACGATAAACCCTCGCAGAAGTCAGTGCATCATATACATCGGCAATTGCCACGATCTTCGCAAACTCATCAATCTGATCTCCCCGCAAGCCATCCGGATAACCACTTCCATCACAACGCTCATGATGCATCAACGCAACTTTTTTAATCCTCTCATCCAACTTCATTGGTTTCAATAGATTATAGCCGCGTCTCGGATGATTCTTAATTTCTGTATATTCCTCTTCCGTCAAAATGCCGGGCTTTTTGATGATCTCTTCCGGTATTTTCATCTTGCCAACATCATGCAGTAATCCCGCTAACGTCAACACATCCAGATCATCCTGTGGCATATTGATCCAATGCCCAAACATGTTGCATAATATTGCCACATTCAGACTATGAATAAAAGTTGCATCATCATATTTGCGGATCTTATGCATCATATGAAATGTCCGAATCGGATTTTCGCTCATAACTATGATCTCTTTCGTCTGATTCAGCAATTCATTACTACTCAGATCCCCATCTGCATTCGTGATAAACATAGAAAGCGAATCTTCCAGCGTCTTTGCTGACTGGATCACATTTTCATTAAATTTATTATAACTTATGGATTTCCTAAGCAGATCAGCAATAACCTGCATATCATCCGGTAAATTGGTAGATCTTTTCATTTTCACTCCATTCCACGATGCCACCCTGTGAACACTCGTGGCTCCCATCTATCTTCTACTATTTGCGATTTTCATTATAATCTATATCATATTATAAAGTCAACGCCCCTCAGCTTGCAATGAAGCGTAAAAAAGAGTAAAATAATATGGATATTGGGTTCTTATATCAGAACTCCATGATCACAACAAAAGCCATGCTTTCTTGCATGAGCAGAAACGAGGATTATCATGAATAAGCGAGGACACTTTTTTGTATTTGAGGGTATCGACGGAAGTGGCAAAACAACGCAGATTCATCTATTACAGAAGCGCATTGAGCAACAGGGCGTTCGCTGTATGGAAACCAAGGAGCCGACTGATGGTCCCATTGGATCTCTCCTGCGCCAATGTTTGACAGGCCGCATGAATATCGATGAATACTCGATCTCCGCGATGTTTGCAGCTGATCGTCTTGATCATCTGCAGAATGAAACAGATGGCTTATGTCACAAGATCGAAGAAGGCATATCCGTCATCTCTGACCGCTATGTTTTCTCCAACTACGCTTACCAAAGTGTCTCCGTACCTTTAGAATGGCTTGTCCAATTAAATGCACAGGCAGCTAAGCTTCTGCGCCCGGACTGTCATATATTCATTGATGTAGATCCAACCACTGCTATGGAGCGCATGGCCGCAGGTCGTTTTCACACAGAACGCTACGAAACATCGGATCGCCTTACAAAAGTACGCGATAGGTATTTATCGTTGTTTGAGCAATTTCAAGACACCGAGCGTATTCTTATCGTTGACGGCAATCGTCCGGTAGATACTATTGCCAATGACATCTGGGCACAAGTATCGGCTTTGTACTCGTAGTGATCTAAGGCTTGGAGGATTCATATGGATTTAAAAATACATAATCTGCAGCAGATCAGTCAGCCGGAACGCATTACGCAGACTCCGGAAGCAGACGGCAGCTTTCGCTTTACCCTGCTAAGCAACATCGAGGAAAGCGAATTGCAGGCAGCCCTCTCCGGCATGATGGAAGAAATCACGCAGCAGGGTTACCGTCTTGGCAAACGCAGAGACATCCGCGATATGAAACAGTACCGCAAATTGATCCAGGAATTTATGAACGAGATCGTCAGCCATTCACACAAGTTCAGCCGTGAAAACTTTTTGGATAAACACGGAAGACACCGCGTATATGGCATTGTAAAGCAGGTCAATCAGGCACTGGATGAGCTCGCCGAAGAACTGATGAATGAAGAGCAGGATCACCTCGCCATTCTTAGTAAAATAGACGAGATACGCGGATTACTGCTGGACATTTTCACTTGATATTTCAACCACAACAGAAAGGATGACAGATATGATTCGTTTTAATGATATTATAGGACAGGAGCCAATTAAAAAGCATTTACAGACCGCATTGGCGCAAAATAATGTTTCTCATGCATACCTGTTTTGCGGCGATTCCGGTTCCGGACGGCATACCCTGGCAAAAGCCTTTGCCAGAGCATTGTTGTGTGAACAGCCAACTCCGGATCACGATGCCTGCGGGCACTGCAAATCATGTCTACAGGCTGCTTCTGCTAACCACCCGGATATCCGTGTCATTACACACGAAAAGTTCAACATCCGTGTTGATGAGATCCGCGAACAGCTCAACAACGACATTCAGATCAAACCGTATAGCAGCAAATATAAAGTATATATTATCCCGGACGCACACCGCATGAATGAACAGGCTCAAAATGCACTGCTTAAAACGTTGGAAGAACCTCCTGCTTACGCAGTGATCATTCTTTTGTCAGATAATGAATCTGCATTACTACCTACGATCGTATCCCGTTGCATCACATTGCAGATGAAGCCGGTTTCAGAAAAGGATATTGCTGACTATCTGGTACAGAAATTGCAGATGGAACAAGATGTCGCCGAAATCGCTGCAGGATTTTGCCAGGGCAATATCGGTCAGGCGATCCGTTTTGCGCAGTCGGAAGATTTTCAGATCATGAAAAATCAGGTGATGCAATTGTTAAAACAGATCGATGATCTTCCATTATCTTCTATTATGGAGATCGTACACGGTTTTTCCAAAGAAAAGGGTAATTTTTACGATTACTTAGATCTGATGCTTCTGTGGTACCGTGATATTTTAATGTATAAGGCGACGAAAGACACAAATCTGCTCTTATATCGTGATGAATACAGCACGATCACGAAGCAGGCAAGCAAACGCAGCTATGAAGAATTAGAGCGTATTATCGAAGCGATCAATAAAGTAAAACTTCGTCTTGATGCAAATGTTAATTTTGAATTAGCCGTCGAATTGATGCTGCTTGTGATCAAAGAAACGTGTTAAATATAACAGACTAAAAGAAAGGCAAGACAATTCTATGATAAAAATTATTGGCGTTAAATTCCGTAAGCCCGGCAAGGTATACTACTTTGATCCAACCGGCTTTACGGTACAAAAAGGGGATCACGTCATTGTGGAAACAGCACGCGGTGTTGAATACGGTACTGTTGTTCTTGGTCCCAAGGAAGTAACCGATGATCAGGTCGTGCAGCCACTCAAGCCATTAATGCGCGTGGCAACCGAGGAAGATGCTGCCGTATGTGCTTCCAACGAAGAGAAAGAAAAAGATGCATTTCAAATCTGTCTGGAAAAGATCAAAAAACATGGTTTGGAAATGAAACTGATCGATTCGGAATATACCTTTGATCGCAATAAATTATTGTTTTATTTTACGGCGGATGGTCGTATTGATTTTCGCGAATTGGTAAAGGATCTTGCATCCGTTTTCCACACAAGAATCGAGCTTCGACAGATCGGCGTTCGCGACGAAACAAAAATGCTTGGCGGTATTGCTATATGTGGTCGACCGCTTTGCTGTCACTCTTATCTGTCCGACTTTGTGCCGGTTTCTATCAAGATGGCAAAAGAGCAAAACTTATCCCTCAACCCGGCTAAGATTTCGGGCGTATGCGGACGTTTGATGTGCTGTCTGAAAAACGAGCAGGAAGCTTATGAACATCTCAATCGTTCCCTGCCTCATATCGGAACAAAAACTACAACTCCGGAAGGCTATCCCGGTGAAGTTCAAAGTGTCAGCGTACTGCGCCAGCTTGTAAAAGTTGTCTTTACAAATGACAATGGTGAAAAAGAGGTCCGCGAATATCCGGTCGCTGAATTACAGTTTGACCAAAAGAAAAACTTTGGCAAAAACATTCCGCAGCAGACTCTTCCGGATGAAAAGTTGGATGAAGAGGAGCTGATCGCTCTGGAAGAACTTTCTCAGGAAGAAGAATTGATCGATGAGGAAGATAAACCGGAGCAGGCGAAACGCAATCGTAATAATCGATCAAACAACCGTCGACGTAGTTCCGGTAACCGCCGTAACGAATATCCAAACAACCGTGAACGTGGCAGCAACAATAATCGCGAACGTAACGGCAATAGCAATCGCGATCACGGTGGCAGCAATAACCGCGAATCTAATAATCGTGACCACAATAATAACGGCGGCCGCGGCAATCGTAACAATAACCGTGGTGACAAAAATAATAACGATCATCGCCGTGACGAGCATGGTGGCAATGATCGTACACGCAAATATCACAACCGCAAACCACGCAGAGAATCAAGAGAACACAAAGATGCAGAATAAAGATTGTCTCCTACGAGAGGGCGAACGACTGGATGATCTGCAGTGTCAAGGATTACAAATAATACAGCATCCCGGTAAATTCTGTTTTGGTATGGATGCTGTATTATTAAGTTCTTTTGCTGCACTGCGAAACAAAGATACCGTCATGGATTTATGTACCGGTACCGGAATCTTGCCTATTTTGCTGTCAGCCAAAACAAAAGCTGACCACATTGATGCTTTAGAAGTTCAAAAAGAAAGTGCTGAAATGGCGCGCAGAAGCATTATTTTGAACGAATTATCGAATAGGATCACCATTTACGAAGGTGATGTCAAAACCGCTTCTGATCAATTTGGCAAAAATTGCTACGATGCTGTCACCGTCAATCCGCCGTATATGAATCAGGGACATGGTCTCAAAAATCCCAATATGCCAATGGCGATTGCCAGACATGAGATACTATGCACCTTAGAGGATGTCATACGCGAAAGCGCAAATCTTCTCAAACCAAAAGGGCGTTTTTACATGGTTCACCGCCCATTTCGGCTTGCAGAAATCTTTGTTATCATGAATAGCTATCGATTAGAACCAAAACGAATGCAGCTGGTGTACCCTTTTGCGGACAAGGAACCAAACATGGTGCTTATCGAAGGCGTGAAAGACGGAAATCCGATGTTAAAGATCACGCCGCCTTTGATCGTATACCGCCCTGATGGAACATATACCGACGAGCTGCTTGCATTATATGGCATGACAAGAAAATAATTATAAGAATAAAAGAGGTTCATTATGTCAGGTACTTTATATTTATGTGCTACTCCAATCGGCAACTTAGAAGACATTACCTTACGTGTTCTTCGCACCTTGCAGGAAGTAGATGTTATTGCGGCAGAAGATACACGCAATACGATCAAATTATTAAATCATTTTGAAATAAAAACTCCAATGACAAGCTATCATGAGTACAACAAAGTGGACAAAGCCGCCTATCTTGTTGAACAGCTTGCTAACGGCAAAAATATTGCCTTAGTTACCGATGCGGGTACTCCTGCCATTTCGGATCCCGGAGAAGAACTGGTCAAACAGGCTTATGCTGCGGGAATTCCCGTCACCTCTCTCCCCGGAGCCTGTGCGTGCGTTACTGCACTCACTCTGTCCGGTTTATCGACCAGACGTTTTGCATTTGAAGCCTTTCTGCCATCTGACAAAAAATTACGCCGTAAAATTTTGGATTCTTTGTGTACCGAAACACGGACAGTAATAATTTATGAAGCACCACATCACTTACGTGCAACTCTTCAGGAATTATTCGCCGCTCTCGGAGACCGCAGACTGACTATCTGTCGTGAATTGACAAAAATTCACGAAAGTGCAATGCAATTTACACTGTCAGAAGCGATTTATTATTATGAGCAAAACGCACCAAAAGGTGAATATGTTCTCGTCATCGAAGGACGCAATATGGCAGATCTCGAGCAGGAATCACGTGATGCCTGGGCACAACTTTCCGTTGACGAACATATGCAGCACTATTTATCCGAGGGAATGGATCGCAAAGATGCTATGAAACAAGTAGCCAAAGACCGCGGTGTCCCAAAAAGGGAAATTTATCAACAATTATTAAATAAAGACACTTAAGTATATATTCTGTAAAAACGGGAAACATGATAAAGTAACAAATGTTATTTTAAAGGAGGTTACTTTATCATGTATGACAAAAAACATCGAATACGAAATTCATATATATTAATCAGCTTGCTTGCAGGTGTCTGTTGGATACTCGCTTTAACTGCCATCTTGTTTCAGTTATCTGATACTTCTGCAAACGCAGGATCTGCGGTCCCCGCCTATTCATCCCACTCCCCTGTATACTCTAATACCAATTTCCGCTTAAACGCTGTTTCAGAACACACTTATGAACTAACCCCGAAAGACTCTGTCAAAACAAATAATAAGCTCAATAATTCTGACGCATTCCCAGAAGGTTCCCAGGTTAGATCCTATTTTGCTACTCTGCTTCATGATCCCTCACTTCAATTAGTTTCCTCCCACATAGAAACCAATTATGCAGACTATTATCTGTATAGCACAAAGCTAAATAAACTTGGCTTTCCTGCGTCTTCTTTTGGTCAGAATCTGCATATTGCTGTCACAAAAAACGGACACATATACCTTGCATCACCACAGATCGATTATGACTTTTAATCTTAGTGCAGAATACGTTTTTTATGGCAATCACGACGATTTCTTCTGCATCTCATCTCCTTACACAACATGACCTGTACCAATGCATTGTAATATGGATCGTTACACCGTTCTCCACAGATTTTTTGCACCATTCGCCCTATTATTATGCGATCAGGATAGCAGTCAAACATTGGACTTCCATCATATTCCATCTGATCACACATTTCCATTACTTCTAATTGTATCTTTTTGGCTTCCATCGGCATTAAGTACTGATCATCCCATTCTTTTTGTTCTTCTGTTACCTCCGTAAATTCCAGTGGAAATGTCATCATCGTTCCTTTTCCATATTTATGCAGCATAAAATCGATTCTCCTAAATCATTCTTTGCTAGTTATCCTATGCACATTTTTCGTAAATCGTGATAAGTTATGCACATTTTTTGAGTGATCTACATACATTTTCACAATATTTACTTGTTTATGATCCCCAAAATTTAAGAATATGTTCATTGCCTTTTATGGACAAACATCTTATACTATTGTAGTGAATATTTTTTGAAAATGAATTTCAGTTAAGAAAATTGAGTGTGATAGGAACTTTTCCTTATAACATTCAATCTTGAGGAGGATACCATTGAAACATTTATATAAATTTATTGCTTTAGTATTTATTTTTATGATAGGGATTGCTTTTTTCAGCAAAAGTATTCCATCGATTTCCGTAAGTACAACGACTGCAAGCAGCATTCAGGATTCTACATTTCCTATGGTTTATCTGCAGGTAGGAGAATCGTTTATCAATCCACTGCACGGATACAGCAGCGAACTTAACAGCAGCACAGTTCGAGAATCCATCACACCACTGGACACCGGCAAAACTTTTGCCGTGAATATCGCCGAAAACGATTCTAAGATCAAGAAACTTTCTTATGAATTGCGCGATATTGCCAATAATAAATCCATTGAAACCGGAGATATTACTGCCTTTGACAAAAACAAAAAATATAAAGTTGCTACCGTCCACTTAAAAGAGGCAATGGACACGAGTACTGAGTATGGATTCTGCATGACACTTATAACCAATTATAGCAAAAAGATTCATTTTTATACTCGTATAAAATATTATGACAATGACTTTTTCCTGTCCAAAAAATTGGACTTTGTAGCGAAATTTCATGCAGCAACTTTTGACCAGGGTAAGTCTCTGGATCTTTCGCAGTATTTAGAGAGTGGCACAAACGATGATTCTTCTTATGAATCCGTTGATATTCATTCCAGCCGCAAGCTTATCACTTGGGGAAAATTAAAACCTAGAAAATTAACGGATGTTGTGCCTACTGTCAAAGAGCTCAACATTGAAACTGCTGCCATCTCTCAGACATACTTTGTGTCTGCCACAACAGCATCCGGTTCTGAGACGTATCAGGTGAAAGAATTTTATCGTGTGCGCTATTCCGGCGGGCGCATATATTTGTTATATTTCAAGCGAACTATGGAAGCAATTTTTGATCCTTCCCTGATTTCAATCAACAAAAGTGAGGTCAAAATTGGTATTTCTTCCGCTGAAGATCTGGATATTACTTCCAGCGACTCCAATAAAAAATTCGCTTTTGTTCGCAATGGCTCTTTGTGGTATTACGATCTCAAAAAAAATGAGCTGAATAATGTATTTAGTTTTGAAACCGGCAACAATGATTATATCCGCGAATACTACGACCAGCATAATATTCGCATACTAAACTTAGACGATGATGGAAATATCAGCTTTGTCGTTTATGGCTATATGAACTGTGGTGATTATGAAGGCCGAGTTGGTATCCTCCTCTATGATTACAGCGTTGCTGATAACCAGATTACCGAGCGTGTATATCTGCCTCTCACCACGACTTACGAGCAGCTTAAAGAAGACTTTGGTGATTTTTGTTATATTAACAACAAAAACATCTTTTACTTCTCGTTACAGGACACGGTATATGCGTATAACATATCATCCAAGCGATATGATATCCTTACACAAAATGCCTCAGCTGATAATTTCTTAATGTTGGAACAGGCTCACTGCTTTATCTGGTCCAATGCATCGGCAAACGGTAACGCAAGCAAGCTGACTATTCTTGACCTTAATTCCTCCAAAGAATTAACGTTAAAGGCTCCTTCCGGCCAAAGTCTGGTTGCCCTTGGAACTATAGACTCTAACGTTGTATATGGATTTGTACGCAACAAAGATATTCACGAATCAACGACCGGTGATATTATTCGTCCCGCTTACAAGCTTGTTATTTCCGACTGTACAGGAAACATTTTACGCGAATACAATACCCGAAATACCTATGTAACAAATGCTGTAGTCGATGGAAATGTCATCCGACTAAAACGACTGAAACGTGTTTCCGGTGCCTGGAAAAAGGCATCTGATGATAGTATCATGAACCAGAAAAATACAGCTGCGCAGGCGATCAAGCTAACTACGCGTATTACCGATAAAGCATTGACCGAAAAATATATTTCCCTGCCAGCCGGTTATGTGATGCAGTCTCTTCCAAAAACTCACGCAACAAAGAGTGTAATGATCACGGAAGATACTACTTTTCATCTTAAAGAAGAAGATACAAACGCCACTAAGAAATACTATATTTACGCATATGGCGGAATTACCGGATCCTATGGCGATGCTTCTAAAGCGATCACTCTCGCTGATGAACAGATGGGCGTTGTTATGGATAGTGATTCTCATATCATCTGGGAACGTGGCGGTAAATTTTTAAGCAAAGAAATTGCCGGAATCACATATCCATCCGGTAATATTTCTACAATAAAAGCAAGCACGCAAATGTTATTGCAAGCCGCTCAAGTAACTACAACAGTCTCCGAGTTAAAAGGATCAACCATTATGAAAATGCTGCGATCCCATCTCGACACTCCGGTAAATCTCACCGGATGTACTGTCGATGAAATACTCTATTTTGTCAGCAGTGAAAAACCTGTCATTGCGATGGAAAGCAGCGGACACGCCGTCCTTATCATCGGCTATGATTCTTCCTCCGTTACTTGGATGGATCCTGCCACACACAGAAAACGCAAAGTATCATTAAATCAGGCAGAGCACATGTTTAAGCAGGCAGGATATGTATTTGTCAGCTATGTCGATTGATATCGAAATCTAAATTGATCTATAATTTCCAAAAGCTCTACGCAGATTTTGCGTAGAGCTTTTTAACTCAAACCTTACTCATTAAAAACTGCTATCGGGTCACATATTACTTACTAATGCTTCCCATACCTAAAGTTACTGTTCTAACCACATATTGTGTATTAGGTCAAGAACAAAGAGTCGCTTGCGACTCTTTCGCGCTCGAGCGGTGCTGTTTGCAGTCACAGCATAGTGATTACTACGCTAATGCGGAAAAAATTTAATATAATATTTTTTGTGTATTTAAACAAACATATGTTGCATTTTTTGTAATGTTTGTCAATAGACAACTTCTTATTATTTTATTACAATACTCATTACTCACAGATTTATGTTAACTTGCATTACAAGAAAGGAGTCTCTATGCAGTATATACAACAACTATTGTCTCGAATCAACCTTCTATATCTTTGTCCCTTTGTTCAAAAGATATTGCACCTCTCGCTCATACTCTGCCTTGTGGCACTTACTCCGATGTCTGCCTATGCAGCCGGTGACTCTCTCACTTCTTCTATTTCTCTTTCATTCAATAGCACAAAGAAGTTTCAGTTAGAAGCCTATGAACATTTTTATGCCTATTACACCGTGCCGTCCTCTTACTCCCGCACCAAAAATACGCTTTCTGTTACAGTTAGTAATCTCTCTAATTTTTCCATCTCCGTCATGAATAGCGACGGATCCTCTATATCCACCACAAGAAAGAAAAATATCTTATATTTCAAAAACAATGCTTTTATTGCAGAAAACCGCTATTTTATAAAAATTCATAATCAGCGTAATATACGTTCTGCCGGCTCTATTAATATTCGATACACCACCGATACAACTGCTTCTCCCAAAACAAGCCACAAAGACGCCACCAATATTGCGTCCTCTCACAAGCGACATCAGCAAAAAAGCACTAAGAGCTCTTCTTCCTGGAATGCCAGCCGACAGAAAACCACTAAGAGCTCTTCTTCCCGGAATGCCAGCCGACAGAAAACCGCTAATAACTCTTCTTCCCGGAATGCCAGCTGGCAGAAAGCCACTAAGAGCTCTTCTTCCCGGAAAGGAAAAACGGCTGCTACGAATAATGCGTCCACCTCTTCCAAAAAATATATATCTTCCGGCACCACTCTTTCCCCTGTTACTCCAGCCATACACTATATTCGGCTCAAGAAAGGAACTTCTATCGCATTAGCAGAAAGAATATACACAACCGTCCCAAATCATCCCATTTCGTTTACACCCTCTTCCTCGTCTCTTCATATCACCGACGGTATCGTGTATGCAACCTCTGCCGGATTGTTTTATATTATTATTCAAGATGGATCTTATTCTTCTTCATGTACCGTAAAGGTTGATCCTTGAACTGTTACTGCCATAAGGTTACGTATTCCTCTTCCTAACTCAAACTTCGAATGTGCGAAGTTTGAATTCCTAGGAAATAACAATAGATGGCTAAAACCTTTTCCATAACATGATAACTATGTGATCAAATAATAACTCAAAAAGGAGCACTTGATATGATACACTTCAAACTCGATTCCAACTGGAAAATATTATCTGTAATACGTTGTTCTAATAGTCATGCAACGCTGTCCGTGCAGCATATTTACTCTGGAGAAATTAAAGTTTTATCCATATATGCCAAAGAACACTTTCAACACAAACTTTATTTTGACATATCCCACATTAAGCACAGACATCTATTGCCAATATCACAAATACAGTTAAAGCATGGATGGCGTCTTGTCTATTTTCCAATGCTCACGCCTCTTAAAGACTATATTCGTTCAAATGCACTTTCCTTGTCGGATATCCTATCATTAGCTCACCAACTATGCTCTGCATTGGAAATTCTCCACCAGCATAATATATTACACTTGGATGTGTCTCCGGATAATATCTTTGTGGATTATGATGGTTCTTTTGTATTAGGTGATTATTCCTCGTCCAGATATGTTTTTCAAAACAATTGGGATAATTATTTCACGCCACATTTTGCACCTCCTGAATATCAGCTTTTCAAGCCATCCATTCAATCGGATTTGTACAGCTTTGCCGTTCTTCTATTTGGTTTGCTTCACAATGGAATGATTCCGGATAATATTGCCTCTTTATCTCTCTCCGATTACGCTGATTATCAGAAAAAGATGGAAACTCATGGAATTTCGTATCCAATGGAATTATATTCTTGTTTTCAAAAAGCACTTCACACCGATGTTCATCAACGTTATCACGATGTTACTAGTTTTGTAGATAATTTAGAACAATTATTGCATCCTCTATTGGCACTTTCCTCCTATCATCTCCAATTAATTAAAGTTACGGAACCATTCTTCAATATTCGCACCACATCTCTAGCCAAGTCGTCCTTAAAGGATGCCAATTGTCCCAAAAACACAGCTAATTCGCCATTTCATTTTGCGAAGCCACACATAACTCTCCCGATAAGGTTCGACTTTAATCGAAGGCAAAGACCGGTTCGATCACCTAAATTTCAATTTTTTAAATTTTCTTGTATTCACAAGATTCTAGGAATATCGATCTGTTGTGCTATTGTCCTATTATTTTTTGTCGGGAGCAGATTATTACATCCTTTTCGAAATCAAACCTCACAAAATACATATCCGGAATCCGAAACCGAACATAACTTTTCAGCAAAAACAGCATCCGGCCCTTCCATCGAAATTTTAGACATTAGTAATAAGCAAGCATCTACTATTGCTGAATTATGTAACGAACAGATGTTAGAGCAAAACTGGTCCATCCTCTACGGTGAAAATAACAGGTTTTCTTCAGTTGATGAACTCAGTGACTTTTCTAATACAAAGCAATTATTTCTTAGTGGAAATAAAATTTCATCCTTAGAACCATTAGAAAACCTCACCACCCTGGAAACTTTAATTATATCCGATAATAGTTGCACCGATCTTCTTCCGATCAGTAACTTAAAGCAACTGAAAGTTTTAGATTTGTCAGGCAACCAACAATTAGCATCCATTGATTGCCTTGCCTCTCTGACAAAACTTCGAATACTTATCCTTTCGGATACATCTGTCGACCCCGCAAGTATCAAAAAGTTACAAGTTTCTCTCCCCACCTGTAACATTATTTACTGACAATATCAATACCAAGCATTGTGCATACGCAAGCTGCCATTATCATCATTAGCACTTTGCATTTCATACGCAAGCTGCTATTTACCGTTATTATTAACACTGCGCACACTGAAACAGATTTTTCTGTATATAGTGTGCAGAATTGGAGGATCTTATGAACACACTATTCAAAAAAACAGGACGACTTTTTCTATTATCATTGCTGCTATTTTCTATTGCATTTCATAATAATGCTTCTGCACAGGCAAAGCAAAAAAAACCGCAGATCAAGTCATTTTCTAAAAAATTATTTGTTGGAAAATCTTATTATGTAAAAGTCAAAAATCGTCCCAAAAAATCGACATTATCTTATTCGTTAAGTAAAACATCTCGTGCCAAGATCAACAAAAAAACAGGGCAATTAACCACTCGTAAATCTGGCAAAATCACCATACGTGTACGCATTAAAATTAAAAACAGGAAATACAAATCACTCCATAAATCTGTCCAAATTTACGAACAGACTAAAACATCAAAAATTTCTGGCAAATTCTTGCCAAACGCCACTATTAAAACTCGTACAGCAATCAACCCATGGAATCACTCTATTGTGTTATACAGCAGTCGTATATTGTTGCAAAAAGAAGTAAGCAGTTCCAAAATCACTTTAACCGGAAAATCAAATTCCACCACACCTAAACTACAGGCACACTTCGATTCATTATCTTCTGATGGCAAAAAAATAACATATCAGCTTGACAAATATAGTGAAGAAAAATTATGTCCCGGAAATGGTTCAGCAAACGGTGTTTATAAAATTACCGCACCTTTTCTTTCTAAGCCTCTTTCCATAAACTATAAAGAACGTCTAACTCCAAACAAAGTACAGGGATTTGTTTTTGATAGTGAGCAACGTCCTATTTTTGGTACAACAGTATCTCTTTGCTCAATCAACGATCAAAATAGAATCACGAAAAATATATCCTCTGCAAAAACTGATAAAAATGGTCATTACTGTATTTCCGACATTCACTCCGGACAATACATCATCGCTTTTCAAAAGGACGAATATATTACTTCCTATTCTCAAAAATTTAATCTTTCACAAACTGTTTTATGTCAAAACATTACTCTAAAAAAGAAGCAACTTCGTCTTTCCTGCAAAATAGCTAATGCTAAACAAAATATGAAAGGTGTTTCTGTTTCTCTGAAAGATGAATCTAACACTGTCTTGACCTCTGGTCTGACAGACAGTAACGGCATGATCACGTTCTCTTATAACACGAATATTTCTCGTAAAAACTATACCAAAATCACGTATAAAGATACTATTAAAGAAAGTATTTATTGCAATAATACTTTGCCGGATGCCTACACATCATCGCAGATAAAACTTTCTTCTTACACCCCTAATAAATTATATTATTTGGAAGTTTCACCTGCTTCTCCTCTCTCCGATGATCGACTGTCATATAGTAATTACCAAACAATTTCCATTTCTTTCTGTCCTAATAATAGTACATCTGAACAATTATTTATAGACTGCAATTTATCAGAGATCCCCACCACAAAGATTAAATCGTTGTATGCAAATACGGACACAATATCTTCTTATATAAACACTGATTCTACAATAAATAACTCACAGGGAAGCTTTCGAACCTGTTTATATCAAGAGGATGGCTGTCAGATTACATCAACAACTATCCCCTTTGTCAATCTATCATTTTCCTCTCATCAAGTACAATTGACCAATGCACTAAATTCCTTTTTTACTACCTATAATATCTGTCTGCCGGATGGAAAATACTATATTTCCATTCAGCCGCTTAATGAGGATCATTCTCCCATAGCAACAGCATTTCTATCAAAGATCTCTATTACCAATAATACTATTTGTCCTACCTCTGCCTTTTTTCAAAAGGGTGTTTCGAAAACAGCAATATTGTATGGTAATTTTACGAACAAGGTCTATTCCTCTCTTCCTTATACACTGTACCAAAAACAGGACAATAAATGGTTTGCACTTACCTCGCTCCAAAGTTCTTCATTTGAACATATTTCCGATCAATCTTATCGTTCCTCCATATCACTTCCTGTCCTAGAAATCGGACAGCAATACAAATTGTGCTCTAGAAATCCCTACATCGATTTTGTTGATTCTGCCGAGATTAATACAACATGGAATTTCAATAATACTACTTCCAATCTGCAATTTAAGTGCCAAGAAGTATTAGCATCCTCCCATACTGCAACACTACACCACCACAATATAAAACAAATTATGATTGCAGAAAATGTATTGCTAAATGCGCAGAACAAGAAAGATTGTGTGTTTGTTGATTACGATAAGAATGGAACTATTATATCCGCCTGTTATGTCAATTCCAATGAAGGACATTCTTTTTATGCAAGTTCACATAATATCTTTTTCTTTGATAAAATGGAAACCGGCAAATCCATAAAAACCACTCAGGCCTCTTATAAAAATACCAAGTTTTATTAATTTGGTTCTTACTTCTCACTAGCAGAGGACTTTTACCTCTTATATGCTAGTGTTACTCAATATAACCATCATCTAACGTCCCAATCTCATGCGGATCAGCCTTTTACCTCTTATATGCTTATGTTACTCAATATAACCAATAATTTCAGGTACTACTTGCGGTCTCTTGTCCACAATATCATAAATATCACTAATTTTTTGCACCCCTTGCTGCAGTTTTTCTTTCGAGGAACTATATGCTATTGCAACTATATCCCCTTGTTTCACAGCATCTCCTGTTTTTTTATTAAATTTGATGCCAGCCGTCATATCAATTGGATCATCCTTAACCTCTCTTCCTGCTCCAAGCAAAACTGCAGCTTTTCCGCATTCTTCCGTATTCATTGTTCCAATATATCCGCTATTATTTGCTATTATCTCATGCTGATATATTGCTTTTTCAAATTGATCCGGATTTTCGATATAACTGCCGTCTCCTCCCTGTCTTTCTACCATAAGTTTTAATTTTTCAAGTGCAGATCCATCTGCAATAACTCGCTTTACTTTCTTCATACATTCTTCTTTTGTACCTATCTGTGCCAAATAAAGCATCGTCGATGCTATTTCAACAACTACCGCTATCAAATCTTCCGGACCTCTTCCCTTAAGAGTTTCGATTGCTTCAACTACTTCTAAGTTATTTCCAACCATTTTTCCTAACGGTACATCCATATTTGTCAAAATTGCAACCGTCTTCTTCCCGGCCCCATTTCCAATCGCAACCATTTTTTCAGCCAATTGCACTGCATTTTCTTTATCCTTCATAAAAGCACCACTACCTACAGTAACATCTAAAACAATCTTATCGCTTCCGGCAGCCAGCTTCTTACTCATAATAGAAGATGCTATCAGCGGAATGCTGTCCACTGTAGCCGTCACATCCCTCAACGCATATAGCTTTTTGTCCGCTGGTGCAATATCTGCAGATTGCCCCATAACAGCCAATCCTATTTCATTCACCATATTAAAAAAATCTTCTTCCGCCAAAGCAGTTTTCAAGCCGGGAATTGCTTCTAACTTATCAATCGTTCCTCCCGTAAATCCTAACCCCCGACCACTCATTTTAGCAACTTTTCCACCACACGCTGCAACAATTGGAGCAACAACTAAAGTAACTTTATCACCAACTCCCCCAGTACTATGCTTGTCCACTTTTACTCCCATAATACTTGATAAATCCACAATTTCACCGGATTTTGTCATACAATTTGTCAACGCCAAAAGTTCACGATCTGTCATCCCCTGAAAGTAAACTGCCATCAACCAAGCCGATATTTGATAATCAGGAATTTCATTATTTACATATCCATTGATCAAATACTCAATTTCTGTTTGGTTAAGCTCCAAACCCCTTTTTTTCTTATCAATAATTTCATACACATTCATATTTTTTCTCCTCTCTTTTCATCATCTCTCTGCGTTTCCTGTAAAACCTGTTTTTCTATCTTGTCCTACTCTTGCGCAATATTATTTGTTTTGCTTAATATCACTTTGCTTTTCTATTCAGCTTTCTGTATTTCACTCAGGTTTTTCCATTCAGCTTTCTGTGTTTCATACAGTTTTTTTCTATTCGGCTTTCTGTGTTTCACTCAAGTTTTTTCTATATTATACACATTTTTTTCAGCGTTACATACTATAGAATTTACCGGATATCCTTTTGCTTACACTATTTTATATTTTCTGGCCCAAATCCTTTTGGCAGCAAATCCCTTAATAAGTATGTGATATCATTTTCACCATCTCCTAAAATTATCTCAAAATGATCCGGATCACAGAATTCCATCATGACCTGCAGACAAATTCCACAAGGTGGACATATTTGAAGTGCTCCATTTCGTTGTCCTCCCGCAATAGCAATTCTTGAAAAATGAGTTATTCCATCACTTACTGCTTTGAAAAAAGCTGTTCTCTCTGCACAATTGGTTGCTCCATAACTGGAGTTTTCAATGTTACACCCGGTAATATATTTTCCATCCGTACATTCTAAACATGCACCTACACAAAAATTCGAATAAGGTGCATATGATTTTTTTCTCATTTCTATTGCTATCTCCAGCATTTCTTTTGCTGTCTTTTTTACCATTGCTCTCCTCCTCATTTTTAATCAACAAATAATAAATTCTAGCTTACATCATTATTCTGCTTTTATTCTAATGTATCATATAATTTCCATTTTAACACTATTTTTATTATTTATAACTCAAACTTTCCATACCACAAATCCTCTACGACCGCATATCGCTTATTATGTCATAATAATTGCCGCAGAACGCAATGTTTTTGCGTGATTTCTTATTTTGTTAGAAAACTTTCAGAATTTTTTTCTTTAATAATGGGTATATTCATGTTATGATTTTACTATAGTATTGGAGAGAATTGTCGATTTTTGATAGTTCTTTCTCGTGTTTTGCATAAAGAAATGAGGTAACTATGAAATTATTAACCGTTACAATACCCTGCTACAATTCGCAGGATTACATGGCAAAGGCAATAGAGTCTGCCTTACTAGGTGGCGACGATGTTGAAATTTTAGTGATAGATGATGGATCTAAAGACGATACTCTATCTATTGCTCAACAATATGAATCCAAATATCCACATATCGTTCGTGCAATTCATAAAGAAAATGGTGGACATGGTTCTGCAGTCAATATGGGAATTGCAAACGCTACCGGACTTTATTTCAAGGTATTAGACAGCGATGATTGGTTTGACAAAACTGCTATGCTGAAGTTAATCAAATTTTTACGTCAGTCAGTAGTAGAATCTATGTCTTTGGACATGATCATTGCCAACTATGTTTATGAAAAACCAAGCGCCCACAAGCGAAAAGCCATCAATTATAATATGGCGATTCCTAAGAATAAGATCATCAGCTGGAGCGACGTAAAACATTTTCGTATGAGTCAAAACTTATTGATGCACTCGATAATCTACAAAACTAAGTTACTACGTGATTGTAACTTGCACCTTCCAGAACACACGTTCTATGTAGACAATATTTATGCATATACGCCTCTTCCATATGTTAAGAAGATGTATTATCTAAATATTGATCTTTATCGTTATTATATAGGTCGAGAAGGACAATCTGTTAATGAAGCAATTATGACCAAACGAATCGATCAGCAAATTAAAGTTACTAAATTGATGATTGATTCACAGGATTTAATGTCGATCCATGACAAGAAATTACGTAATTATATGATGAAATACCTTGCAATGATGATGATCGTCAGCTCTGCTTTATTAGTAAAATCTGGATCCCCGGATAACCTTAATAAAAGAGATGAACTTTGGCATTATTTAAAGGTCAAAAACAAGACAGTCTATCGTATTATTACACATCGCAAACTTGGACTTCCTCTTCAGTCTAAGAATAGAGCCGGTCGCAAGATTATTGTTTGGGGATATTATTTTTTCAACCGCATTTATAGTTTCAACTAGATTCTGAAGAGTAAAGCATTAAATATTATAGTATTAAATATCACAGGGTCCCTCATATTTGAGGAACCCTGTGATATAATCACAATATTTTATATTAGTCTTCTATTTTATGCAATGGCTTATTTGCTTTTGCCGCCTCTAAAGCTTGCTGTTCTTCTTCTGACAAAATCACAAATGCCTCTCCATTTACAACTTCTTTTGCATACGTATAGCATCCATCTTTTGTACTGTGCATCGAGTTTATAATAAAACCATTATTGTCCTCTGTCAGCAGTACCAATACAAAACTTAACTTTCCACCAATTTCCTTGAAAGCATCATACTTTACTAATCCAATTTTCTGGTATGCTGTAGTCAATTGATTTGTAATTTTTATTATATGTCCATTAATATTTTTAACATCATCCTGCAATTGATCAATCGCTTCAAACTTATCGGAAAATGCCTTTTCCAATGATCTGCCATTTTCTCCTTCCATAAACTGTTTATATTTTTTCCGTAGCAAATGGTTTCTTACCATCATTACAATTATCATGATCAATAGTAATAATACTACACCTGCTAAACCAATTACAACATATCCTATATCAATACCATATTGTTCAAATAAGTACATTTATTTTTCCTCCATTACTTTTGTGTGATAGCCTCAATAATTCTGTCAAAATCATCAGCAGAATAGTACTCGATTTCTATCTTTCCTTTTCCATTATTCTTTTGATTGATTTTGACTTTCGTACCAAGTTTATTTTTCAATTTTTCTTCATACTGCTCATAAATAATCTGTAATTGTTTATTTATTTCTACATCTTCTTTCTTGCTTGGCTTAGGTTCCTCTAACAATTTTTTGACCAGTTTTTCAGTTTCTCGAACTGTTAAATTTCCATCAAAAATTTGCAAAGCTGTTTCATATTGCAATTCTCCGTCTTTAATAGATAGCAATGCTCTGGCATGTCCGCTTTTTATCTTATCTTCAACAACCATTCTTCTTACACGCTCATCTAATTTTAAAAGGCGTAATGCATTCGTAATTGCAACTCGACTTTTTGAAACTTTATCAGCGACTTCATCTTGTTTTAGTTTATATTCACTTATCAATCTCTGATATGCTTCTGCTTCTTCAATGGGATTCAAATCCTCTCTCTGAATATTCTCAATCAGAGCAATTTCCATAATTTCTTGGTCGGTATAGTCCTTAACAATTGCAGGAACTTTTTTTAATCCTGCTAATCTTGCAGCTCTCCATCGTCTTTCACCAGCAATAATCTGATAAAAACCCTTTTTACCTTCTTGAACAATAATTGGTTCAATCAAACCATGCTGTTTTATAGAATCTGCTAACTCTTGTAATGCATCTTCATTAAATTCTTTTCTTGGCTGATTTTCATTTGGCTCGATCTTATTGATGTCAATTTCATTCGTTTCTTTTAAAACTTCTTTGACAACTTCTTTGACAACCTTCTTTTCGTCTTTACCTGTCGAATGTTTTACTTCCGGTATTAAAACATCAATTCCTTTTCCTAATCCTCTAGCCATTTTTTCTCCATTTCTGCACTCTCTAAAATTTCTTTTAATCTTCATGTCAAGAGTACTGTTCATAAAGATTTCTGCAAAATGTTTCACGTGAAACATTTACTCCTCTTCTTTTCCTCGATTTATAACCTCATCAGCCAGGCTTCTGTAACCATCTGCCCCCGCAGATTTTGGCTCATAAAGATTAATTGGAAGTCCATGACTTGGTGCTTCCGCTAATCTTACATTTCTTGGTATTATAGTTTTATAAATATTTTGATGAAGATTCTGTTTTACATTTTCAACTACCTGCAATGAAAGACAGGTTCTAGCATCATACATTGTAAAAACAACACCTTCTATTTCTAATTTATTATTAAGACGTTCCTTAACAAGCTCAATGGTATAGATTAGTTCGCTCAATCCTTCTAACGCATAATATTCACACTGGATTGGAACAAGAACCGTATCTGCTGTTGTCATTGCATTAACAGTAAGTGTATTTAAGGAAGGGGGACAATCAATAATCACAAAATCATAATTATCACGAACTTTATCAACTTCTTTTTTCAAAATAAATTCGCGATCTTCAACTCCAATTAATTCAATTTCAGCGCCTGCCAAACTACGTTCAGACGCAATTACAGAAAGGCCAGGGACAATTGAAGGAGTCATAGCCTCCCAAATTGTAGTTTCATTCGTCAACAATTGATAACTTGTATGTTCCACTGTTGATTTATCAATACCCAATCCACTAGTAGTATTTCCCTGCGGATCCATGTCAATTGTTAATACTCTCTTTCCTTTTTCTGCTAGACAAGCAGACAAATTAATTGCTGTCGTTGTTTTACCAACGCCACCTTTTTGATTTGATATTGCGATTACCCTTCCCATATATTCCTCCATAGTTTTACAATTATATTGATCAAAGTGAGCATATCTACACTACTCCTTATTTTTCATAAGGACATTATCATACTTTGCATCACCAAATAACTGAACTGCCTACGCAGTTTTCTTCGGTCTTAGAAAATGTTTCACGTGAAACATTTCACCATTTAAGTATATCATATTTTTCAAAAAAGAACCACTATCAAAGTGGTTCTTTTCTTGGTTTTCCACCTTGCCGAGGATACTTTTTTGCGCATTTGTTAATTTTATCATAAATAACAAATTTTCTATCCATATCCGTATTTGGCAATTGAAAATCAATAGAAATGTTCAATTTACATCCTAATATTTTCATAGCATTTTGTGCACCGGATAATTCTTCTTCCACCTTACCGGATTTATATGAAATAAATTGACCACCAACTTTCAAGAATGGCGTACAGTATTCTAACAGAGTAGACATGTTAGCCACAGCCCTTGAAACAACATAATCAAATTTTTCACGATATTCTTCTTTACGTGATATTTCTTCAGCTCGTCCATGTATGGTAATAACATTACTCAAGTTACAAAGATTGCACACTTCATTCAAAAAGTTAATTCGCTTATTCAAAGAATCCAATAATACAAACGAAGTCTGCGGATTCATAATAGCAAGAGGAATTCCTGGAAATCCTGGCCCTGTTCCAATATCAATAACTTTTTTTTCATCGAAATCAGTATACTTCATGATATATATACTATCAATGAAATGTTTCAACACAACATCCTCTTTTTCTATGATTGTCGTTAAATTCATTACTTTATTTTTTTCTACCAAAAAACGAAAGTAATCATCAAACTGTTGTAATTGTGTATCTGTTATATCAAGCTCTATTTTTTTACAATAATCACTTAATAAGTCAATCATATCATTCCTCATTTCTACTACAATATATTTATGGTAAATATTTCTTACAGTCGGTAATAAATCTATACAAGTACTAATTAACCATTACAGTTTTTTCTGATTGTAATGTTCCAGATAAATCAGTAAAACAGAAATATCTGCCGGAGAAACACCGGATATTCTCGATGCTTGACCAACTGATATCGGACGAAGATCGTCCAGCTTCTGAACAGCCTCCTTACGAAGACTATTTACTTTTGTATAATCAATATCCTCTGGAATTTTACGATTTTCCAATTTTTGATACTGTATCACCTGTTTCTGCTGTCTTGTTATATATCCCTCATATTTCAAGGAAATATTTACCTGTTCACAGACATCCTCAGGTAAATTCTGTCTGTCTTCATCAATTGGAGCCAAAATATCATATGATAATTCCGGTCGCTTTAATAAATCAGCTAATGTGGAACCCGACTGTAATAACGTACTACCATATTGTTCTAATAATTTTTGAACTTCCTTTTTACCACCAATTGTAGTATGCTGCAATCGTTGTATTTCTTCTTCAATCATTTTCTCCTTGATCAATAATTTTTCATAGCGGTTATCGTCAATCAATCCGACCTCATGACCAATTTTTGTTAATCGAAGATCTGCATTATCCTGACGCAAAAGCAAACGATATTCTGCTCTTGATGTCATCATACGATATGGCTCATTCGTTCCTTTTGTAATGAGGTCGTCAATTAAAACCCCGATATATGCCTGTGAACGATTTAAGATCAAAGGATCTTTTCCTTGTAATTTTCTTGCGGCATTAATTCCGGCAATAATACCCTGTGCACCAGCTTCTTCATAGCCAGAACTACCATTTGCCTGTCCCGCACTAAAAAATCCACTGATCTTTTTATATTCCAGGGATGCCTTTAACTGCGTTGGATTTATACAATCATACTCAATAGCATATGCATTTCTCACAATTGTTGCATGTTCCAATCCCGGTACAGAATGATACATCGCATATTGTACATCCTCGGGAAGAGAACTTGACATTCCGCCAACATACATTTCGTTTGTATAATTACCCTCCGGCTCCAGAAAAACCTGATGGCGTTTTTTATCTGCAAAACGAACTACTTTATCCTCAATTGATGGACAATATCTTGGTCCTGTCCCCTCAATATCCCCAGAGTAAAGTGGCGAACGATTTATATTATTACGTATGATATTATGCGTATTTTCATTGGTATAGGTCAGCCAACAAGATACCTGTTCTCGCTCTAATTCTTCCGGTGTATTTGTAAATGAAAAAGGTACCACTCTTTCACTTCCCTTTTGCTCTTCCATCTTTGAAAAATCTATTGTTCTTCCATCTACTCGCGCAGGTGTTCCTGTCTTAAAACGTCGAACTTCAATTCCAAGATCAATCAGATTTTGTGTCAGATGATTTGCTGCAGTTAAACCGTTTGGCCCGGTATATTGACTAACATCCCCATAAATACAACGTGCTCTCAAATATGTTCCCGTACACATTATAACAGCCTTACATGGATAAATAGCATCTGATGTTGTTTTAACTCCAACAACACATTTGTTTTCCACCAATATTTCTGCAACTTCTCCTTGTTTAATAACCAAATTATCTGTATTCTCTAGAACATGTCTCATGGAATTACTATATTCTTTTTTGTCTGCTTGTGCACGCAGCGAATGTACTGCAGGTCCTTTGGACATATTGAGCATCTTAGATTGTATAAATGTTCGATCAATATTTTTTCCCATCTCACCACCAAGTGCATCAATTTCTCGAACAAGATGTCCTTTCGAACTTCCTCCAATATTTGGATTACACGGCATCATTGCAATACTATCAACACTAACTGTAAATACCAATGTTTGCATTCCTAATCTTGCGGAGGCAAGTGCTGCTTCACAACCTGCATGTCCTGCACCAATAACAACAACATCGTACTCCTCGTATGTATATGACATAGTCCACTCCATTCTGCTAATTTATTGCTTAGCTTTCCTATTCAACCAATTTAAACCCACTATTTTCCCATACAAAATTCTTCAAAGATCTTATTTACCAAATCTTCCGTTGCTGTATCTCCATTAATCAATCCTAATTGTTGATAAGCTTCCATCAAATCAATAGTAAAAAAATCTTCCGGCATTCCATCCTTAATACTTTGTTCTACACGATGCAATGCATTCACTGCCTGCATAACAGCATTTTTGTGTCGAATACTTGTAAGACATATTTGATCGTTGAATTGCAGATCTCCCCGTTCAAACTTGTCCGTAATATATTGTTCTAATTGCTGCAATCCCTGTTTTGTCTCATTGGAAAATGCAATTGTATCCCATGAAAGTTTATCTTTCAGTAATTGTTCGGATACCTTTGCTTTTAGATCTGCTTTATTCAAGAGAATAACACCTTTTTTCTGTGCGATCAATGGAATAATCTGTTCATCTTCATCAGACCATTCTTCACTTCCATCAACCACAAATAGAATAAAATCAGCCTGCTCAATATATTGTTTTGCTCGATCAACACCAATTTTTTCAACTGTATCTTCCGTATTATGAATACCTGCAGTATCTATTAAATTAAGCATCAATCCACCAAGCCGAACTGACTCCTGTAAAGCATCTCTTGTTGTTCCTGCAATATCTGTTACGATTGCACGATCTTCATCGAGCAAAATGTTCATCAAAGAAGACTTTCCGGCATTTGGTTTTCCAACAATGACTGTATTAATCCCCTCGGATTTCATTCTACCATTTTCAAAACGATCCAATAATCTTTGCAAAGAAACAATCTGCTGCTCTGTTTTATCAAATAATTCATCAGAATATCCTGTCAGATCATAGTGTTCCGGATCATCCAAAGCACTTTCAATACGTCCCATCTCATATAAAATCTGTTCTCTGATCTGCTGAATATATTTTGATACAGACCCCTCCAACTGTTTTACAGCACTTTGTAATGCAAATTCATTTTTAGATGAAATCATTTTCATTACTGCTTCTGCCTGTGAAAGATCAATACGTCCATTCAAAAAAGCCCGTTTTGTAAACTCCCCCGGCTCTGCCAAAAAAGCACCTTTTTCTAATAAAAGCTGCATAACTCTCTGTAATATATAATTGCCACCATGGCAATTAATTTCAACAACATCCTCTCGCGTATAAGTTGCAGGCGCTTTCATAACAGAAACCATAACTTCATCTACAACCTCATTATTACCATCTATAATAAATCCATAATGAATGGTATGCGATTTCTGTTGTTGGAGATATGATTTATCTATCAATGCTTCATTTTCTTCGTTATTAAATTTTCCCGGATGAAAAATCGAATCAACAATTTTCATTGATTCTGATCCACTTACACGAATGATGCCAATCCCGCCACCTGCAGCACTAGCAATTCCAACAATTGTTTTTTCTTCCATTGCTGTCTCCTATTTGTCTTATTACAAAATGTGTAAATCTAAATCCACCTTTACATTATTTAAAAACTATTTCAATTGAAAAAGAAAGGAGCCAAACCAGCCCCTTTCCTCGATTCCTAATGCTATTATTCATTATCCTGAACATCTTCAGAAGAATCTTTCTCATACTCATCATATTTCTTCTGATAAGAATTATTATATTTTTTACGGTATCCTCCGTTATTTCTTTTTCCATAACGAGAATTGCCATAAGAATATTTTCCACGACGCTCGTAACCTGTATCCACACCCGGCTTCAATGTAATTACCACTTTGCGATATGGCTCATCTCCCTCGCTATGTGTTTCAACATATTTATCCTTCTGCAAAGCAGAATGAATAACTCGACGCTCATAAGGATTCATTGGCTCTAAATATACCGGTCTGTGAATTCTCTTAACTTTATGTGCCAAGTTGTGTGCTAAATTTTCCAGTGTTTCTTTTCTTCTTTCACGATAATTTTCAGTATCAAGCTTTACCTTCATATAATCTTCTGTATTACGATTAATAACTAAACTAACCAAATACTGAAGAGAATCTAAGGTAATTCCGCGCTTACCGATCAAAATACCCATCTCTTCACCAGAAAGATCAATGTTCATCTGATTTTCAACTTCATCGATCGTAATTTCAATGTTTACCTGCATTCCCATTGATTGGAACACCTTGTCCAAAAAATTAAAAGCGATAGCATCCAAAGAAAGTTTTACGCGAGCACGAATCTTTGCAGGTTTGCTGATCAATCCTAACAATCTGCTTGATCCTTCCTCAATTACTTCATATTCCAACTGATCACTTGATGTCTGCATAGATACAACTGCATTTGTTAATGCCTCATCAACTGTTTTTGCTGTAAACTCCTGCCATTCTGACATAATAAACCTCATTTCTGCACACTCTTTCACGTATCTTTTACTTCATGCCAAGTGTACGTAGACATAAAGTAAATTACTATTTGTTATCATTATTGTCTCTTGCAAGCATATTTGCATAAGAAGCAATACTTCCCTCTTTATATTTTTTATTTGTTTCCGGCCTTTTATAATCCTTATCTGCTAAAGATTTCTTCGGTCGGTTTACTTTCTTACGCTGCTGCGTTGTCTTTGTTGTAGTATTAATGTTGCTTGTACGCTGTTTTGTCACATCTGAAAAAGCAGTATTGGGATCAATCCCAAGTCTTTCATACTTTTTCTTTGCCTTTTCTGTATTTTTTGCAATAATTGCATCCATATCAGTATGCTTAAAATATGCATCAATAGCCAATGTCTGCAATATACGAAATACATTGCCGGCAACCCAATAAATACCAACACCAATTGGGAACATAAAGCACATTACACCAGTTACATATGGCATAACTTTATTCATCATATTCATGGATGCCATCGCAGTATTATCGGAATTCTGCGTCTGTGGTGTCGATGCCATACTAAGCTTCATGCTTATAATCTGAGTAATTACAGATAATATCGGGATCAAGACACTGGCAGATAATGCTGCACCTCCGATAAATGGAACAACCGGCAGATCTGAGATATTAAGACCCAAAAAGGAATTAATATGAAATGCCTGACTTCCTACATCAGATACCATGTCAGCAATTGATGAAAATCCCTTGCTATTGCATGTATTCGCCAAACTATCCCATGCATCCTGATTAAACTGTCCTAACACATCTATATAATAGTTAAGTGCAGAACTCTTCGCACTAACTGCATTCTGAATAACATACGTCTTACTATTTGTCATCTGACTCAGATCAGAAACGCTAATTCCTAACTTACGAACAGATTCAGCCACGTTTGTGTACATATTATATATTGGTGTTACATATGCCGGTATATTATATATAACGCGATACAAAGCAAAAAGAATAGGCATTGTGATCAACATTGGCAAGCATCCGCTTGCCGGGCTTACCCCATATTTTTGATATACAGCCTGTGTCTCCATTGACATCTTTTGCTGAGATGCCTGATCTTTTTTATTTTTATACTTTTGTTGAATTGCCATGATCTCCGGATTCATAATACTGGACATCTTAGCAAATTTCTGTTGTTTTAATACTAAAGGAAACATTAATAAGTTTACAATAAAAGTAAACAATATCATGCAAATTCCTACATTCTCAATTCCAAGTTTTGACATGAACAAATACAGCCATTCCAAAATCTGTCCAAGCATCCTAGCAATCGGTCCCAAAATGGATCCTTGATAGGTCGTCAATATAACATCAACCATTCTAATTAATCCTCCTGATTTAACAGGGCAAGCTACGGTACCGGATCATATCCACCTTTCGCAAACGGGTGGCATCTCAATATACGTTTTATACTCAAAAAACTCCCCTTCATAAAACCATACTTCTCTAATGCCTCTATTGCATATTGCGAACATGTTGGCGTATAGATACATGTAGGTCTTCCTTTCAAGGGAGATATTATCTTCCGGTATACCTTTATTAAAAAAATCAACGATTTTTTCATTCTAACATCATCTCACTACTATATTGTGCAGCTTCCCCAAATGTAATACAGCACTCTCAATTTCCTGGCATTTTCTGCCCTTTGCCGTATTTCTAGCTATTATTACAATATCATATCCATTCTCAAACTTCTCCACATTCAAACGGATACTTTCTCTTATCAACCTGGTAACCCTATGCCTTACAACACTGTTTCCAACTTTTTTACTGACTGTAATTCCGTATCTGTTTCTGTCCAGGTCATTCTTACGAACATACATAACTAAATACCTGTTGGCATAGGATTTTCCATGGCGATATGCTTTCAAAAAATCACTATTATTCTTAATTGATTCAAACACAATAATCCCTCTGCAAAAGCAAACTTAAAGTAAGGCTACTTTATAAGAAGAAAAGGTCACATAAATGCGACCTATGCAGATAACTTATGTCTTCCTTTTGCTCTTCTGCTTGCTAAAACCTTACGTCCGTTAGCTGTCTGCATTCTCTTTCTGAATCCATGAACTCTACTTCTGGATTTCTTCTTAGGCTGAAATGTCATCTTCATACTCAAAACACCTCCTTCTTCAAAATTAACACATCATGACTCAACAGGACTGTCCCTGAAAAATCACATACAAATAAAATGCATAAAACGCATACAGCCCATATTATAACGGTAAATGCCCATTTCGTCAAGCATATTCTAGCTATAACTCTAATTTTTCCTACAAACTGAAGTAAAAAGTTTGTTTGCTTGTTAATGAGCCTCAGATAAGAACAAATGAATCAAATTGTAAAATGTGAATTATTCCCCTCATTATCCACAATATAATGCACATGTTAATAATGTGAATTTAAAATTCACATCACACTAAACTAAATTTTAATCTTATATAATAGGAAGAAACTCATTTCCATTTATTTTATTCTACACACGAAGTATCATTAATATACACATTATACAGCAATAGTATTTAAACGAAAAAATCCTTGAATTTTCATAGTTCTACATCAGTAGACAGAATACACGTTCTGTATAAAGTTATAAACACACTATACACATTTTGTGAATAACTTTTTGTTTTGTCCTAATTCAATTCACAGTTATTAACAAAGTTATTCACATTATCCACTTTTTAATGTAAAAACAACGTAAAATAGGGGCTTTTAACAGTTTTACACAGTTATTAACAAATTTTGTGGATAACACACTAATAACTGTGGATATTATACTTTTTCATTTTATCCACAATTATTCACAAAAGGCTATTCTTATTATTGACATCAAATTGCGATGATATTTTCTTCAATGATAATTTATTTATGTGCGAAGTTTGCTTTATAACCCATCTTAGAACTTGTAATTTTCCCTTATTTGATATAAAATAATGTTATATGGTGCAAAATAGGCTTTTTCTCCGAAAAATGGCTGTATAAGCCTTATAATGCATTTATATAAGTAATGATTATTGTTGGAAAAGAGGGAAGTTACTGTGAAAAACGAACTTTACGAAAAATGGGATGATATTTTAGAAAATATGAAGACGGAATTTGAGATATCTGCTCCTATCTATCGCACTTTCGTTAAAACCTTAAGCATTTACCATGTGGAGGGTAATAAGCTTACTGTTTTGATCGATGACGTAAAGATTGGAAACAGTAAATCCTTCGTTGAACAGAGATATTCGCTGTTTTTGGCAATCTCGATTGAAGAGTTTACTGGGATTCAATATGATATTTCTTTCGTATCACGTTCAGAATTAGGTCAGCAAAAAGCTGATGATCCTGAAAAGAAAGAAAAGAATCATAATAATCCAACGATCAATTCCAAATATACGTTTGACACCTTTGTCGTTGGTGATAACAACGATTATGCACACGCAGCAGCATTAAAAGTTGCTGAAGAGCCTGGTGACACATACAATCCGCTTTACATTTATGGTGGACCAGGACTTGGCAAAACGCATCTTATGCATGCAATTGCTAATTATATTCAAGAACACGATGCAAGTAAAAAGGTTATTTACGTAACCAGTGAAACCTTTACAAATGACATTGTCGATGCTGTCCGTGACAGCCATCATAATGAACATACAATGACAAAGCAGGAGTTTCGCAATAAATACCGCAACGTTGATGTTCTATTGATCGACGATATTCAATTTATTATAGGTAAGGAATCTACTCAGTTGGAATTTTTCCATACCTTTAATCATTTATATGAATCGCAGAAGCAGATCATTATCTCCTCAGATAAACATCCTTCTACGATGACAACATTAGAAGAGAGACTTCGTTCCCGTTTCGAAATGGGGCTGACTGTAGATATTAAGGCTCCTACCTACGAAACGAGGATGGCTATTTTAAGGAAAAAAGTTGCTGAAGAAAATATAAATATTGATGATTCTATTCTCGATTATATTGCCAGCAACATTATTTCCAATATTCGAGAGCTACAGGGAGCAATTAATAAAGTGCTATCCTTCTCAGATTTTTGTAATACAGAAATCACCTTGGAATCTGCTAAAAAAGCATTGGTAGACATCATCAATCCTAATATGAAGCGGCAGATTACCATTGATTATATTATGGAGACTGTAGCAGATCATTTTCATATTACAATGAAAGATCTCCTCTCCTCCAAAAGAAACTCCAATATTGTTTATCCAAGACATATTTGTATGTATCTGTGCCGGCAATTGACAAATAGCACATACGAAGAGATTGGAAGCAAAATTGGTAATCGTCATCACTCAACCATTCTTCATGGGGAAGAAATCATCAAAAAAAAATTAGATGAGGGTGATGAAGAGTCTATCAAGACGATTGATGTTTTGACCAAAAAGATCGATCCTCAATAAGAAGTAACATTATAATAGGTAGAAACACCGTTTTCTTTCCTATCGTTTTGTTCCGATAATAGCTTATTCTCTGTGAATATGTGGATATATTATTGACATATCGACATTTTTTGTGAATAAAGCATAAGCTCGATTTAGCAGCAAATTTTCGGATTGTGTATAAAAGAATGGTTTTTCACAGAAATCAGAAACTTATTTATGAACTTGTCCTAAAGCTTCGATTCAATGATTTCTAAGGCTAAAACCACTTTTCCTCAAATCCACAACCCCTACTACTGCTACTACTGAAAAATATTTAAATATTATTTATTTATTTTTCTCTGATTTTTGAAAGGAGTTATAAACATGCATATCATATGTGACAAATCCAAACTCATTGAGGGAATGAATATTGTTATGAAAGCAATTCCCGGTAAAACTACAATGATGATTTTGGAATGTGTAGTTATAGAAGTAAAAGATAATCAGATCAAATTGATTGCTAATGATCTTCAATTGGGAATTGAAACTTTGATTGATGGTGAGATTAAGCAGGAAGGATCTGTTGCAGTTGGAGCTAAGGTATTTTTTGAAATTATACGTAAACTCCCATCCGACAATGTATCCATCACGGTAGATGAAGACTATCATATGAATATTAGTTGTGGTAAGGCAAAATTCAATATTATGGCAAAAGCAACGGACGAATTTCCGTATCTGCCTAATATTGTCAAAGATAAAAACGTAAATATCTCTCAATTTACACTCAAAGATATTATCCGTCAGACTGTGTTTTCTATTTCTGATAATGAAAATGCGAAAGTCATGACTGGTGAGTTATTTGAGATTCACGACTCTGAGTTGAAAGTTGTATCCTTAGATGGACATCGTATTTCTATTCGTAAAGTAAAATTGAATCAGTCCTATGATGATGTTAGTGTTATCATTCCGGGTAAGACGTTGATCGAAATCAGTAAGATCATCAACGGTGGAATGGACGATGAGGTTTCTATTTTCTTTACAGATAAACATGTATTGTTTGAATTTGAAGATACGATTGTTTTGTCCCGTCTTATCGAAGGAGAATATTATAAAATTGACAAGATGCTCTCCACGGACTACGAGACGAAAGTAACCGTAAATAAGAGGGAAATGTTAGAATGTATTGATAGATCTACGCTTCTTTTGAAAGAATCCGACAAAAAACCGGTTATTATTGATGTTCAGGATGATTATATGAAATTTGCCATGAATTCAGCAATCGGTTCGATGGATGAGGATATTGATGCTTCAAAAGAAGGAAAAGATATTTTGATTGGTTTCAATCCTCGCTTTCTCATGGATGCACTGCGTGTTATTGATGAAGACGAGATTACAATGTATATGATCAATCCAAAAGCACCATGTTTCATTAGAGACCAGGAGGAAACCTATATTTACTTAATTCTTCCTGTCAACTTTAATGTGTGATAATAAGGAGGAATGCTTAAATGGAGGCAATTGAGATCAGTGATGAGTTTATTAAACTTGGTCAGGCTTTGAAGCTGGCTGGATTAGTATCCTCTGGTGTAGAAGCTAAAATTGTGATTCAAAATGGTGAAGTTACTGTAAATGGGGAGGTTGATACAAGACGCGGACGTAAATTGTATCCGCAGGATAATTTTTGCTATCAAGGGCAGGAAGTTACAGTAATAGGTGAATCATAATGAAATTAGAATCCATTGAGGTGGGTAATTTTAGAAATTATGAAAATGCCAAGTTGGAATTTCATCCAAAGACCAATATTCTTTATGGGGATAATGCGCAAGGAAAGACAAATATATTAGAGTCTATCTATGTTTGTGCAACGACCAATTCTCACAAAGGAAGCAAAGATAAGGAATTAATAAGGTTTGGTGAAGATGAAGCACACATACGTATGTTTCTCACTAAACGAGAAATGACTCATAAGATTGATATGCATTTGAGAAAGAGCAAAGGAAAAGGAATTGCTATTGATGGTGTTCCGATCAAACGCTCTAGTGAATTAATGGGTCTTGCACATGTTATATTTTTTTCTCCGGAGGATTTAAAGATTATAAAAAATGGTCCGTCCGAGAGAAGAAGATTTGTAAATATGGAATTGTGTCAGTTAGATCCTTTGTATTTGTATGATCTGGCTGAATACAATAAGGTGCTTATGCAGCGTAATAAACTGCTAAAGCAGATATCCTTTTCGCCATCTTTGGAAAGTACTTTGTCCATATGGGATGAGAAATTGATCGAGTATGGAGAAAAAATCATTGTAAGACGGCAGCAATTTGTGGATGAATTAGATAAAATTGTTCTTCAAGTTGCAAAAAATCTTACCGGAGAGAAGGAAATTATAAAAACATTGTATGAACCGGATGTCTCTGCAGGAAACTTTGAGAAAGCTCTAGCTGAATCAAAGGAAAGAGACATGAAGTTTTGTTCTACAAATGTCGGACCACATCGTGATGATCTGTGTTTTATGAATGGAGAATTGGACCTGCGCAAGTTTGGTTCTCAGGGACAACAGAGAACTTGTGCATTGGCATTAAAACTTGCAGAAATTGAAATTGTTAAAAAATCATCACAAGATTGTCCAATATTATTATTAGACGATGTTTTGTCTGAACTCGATAGAAATAGGCAAAACTATTTGTTAGATAGTATTCATGACATACAAACCATAATCACCTGCACCGGTTTGGAAGAGTTTATTGATAGCCGTTTAACGCTTGACAGGGTTTTCCGAGTGAAAGAGGGAACAGTGACATTGGAAACAAGGTAAAGAAATGGAGAAAACTATGGGAACAGAAGTGAAAAATGAATATGGAGCGGATCAAATTCAGATTTTGGAAGGTCTGGAAGCAGTACGTAAAAGACCGGGAATGTATATTGGAAGTACGTCTACCCGTGGTTTGCATCATCTCGTTTATGAGATCGTTGATAATGCGGTCGATGAGGCTTTAGCCGGATATTGTACAGAAATCGAAGTGACGATCAATAAGGATAATTCCATTAAAGTTATTGATAATGGACGTGGTATCCCGGTAGGTATCAATCACAAAGCGGGTCTGCCTGCGGTTGAGGTCGTATTTACGATCCTTCATGCCGGTGGTAAATTCGGTGGTGGGGGATACAAGGTATCAGGTGGATTGCATGGTGTTGGTGCTTCGGTTGTAAATGCTCTTTCGGAGTGGCTGGAGGTTACTATTCATCAAAATGGCAAGATGTATCGTCAAAGATATGAACGCGGAAAAGTAATGTATCCACTGAAAGAAATTGGAGAAACAGATCATACCGGTACAGAAGTTGTATTTTTGCCGGATAAAGAAATTTTTGAAGAAACAGTATTTGATTATGATACATTACGTCAAAGACTTAGAGAAATGGCATTTTTGACAAAAGGATTAAAGATTATTTTGATTGACCGTCGTTTGGAAGAACCAAAGATTCGTTCGTTCCACTATGAGGGTGGTATCAAAGAATATGTGTCTTATTTGAATAAACAAAAAGATGCTTTGTATGAAGATGTTATTTATTGTGAGGGACAGAGAAATGATATTTATGTTGAAGTTGCAATGCAGCACAACAGCTCTTATCAAGAAGGAACTTACAGCTTTGTAAATAATATTACGACGCCGGAAGGTGGAACACATTTAACAGGTTTTAGAAATGCATTAACTAAGACGTTTAATGATTATGCAAAGAAAAATAAAATTCTGAAAGATAGCGATGCAAACTTAGCAGGTGAAGATATTCGTGAAGGATTATCAGCTATTATCAGTATTAAAATATCAGAACCGCAGTTTGAGGGACAGACAAAGCAGAAATTAGGTAATAGTGAGGCAAGAGGTGCCGTTGAGTCGGTGGTAACCGAGCAGCTTACGTATTTCTTAGAGCAGAATCCTGCAATCGCTAAGATTATTTGTGAAAAAGCTGTCGTTGCACAGCGTGCCAGAGATGCAGCACGTAAAGCCAGAGATCTCACAAGAAGAAAAACTGCCCTTGAGGGAAGTGCTCTTCCCGGTAAATTGGCAGATTGCAGTGATAAAGATCCGAAAAACTGTGAGATTTACATCGTAGAGGGTGATTCTGCAGGTGGAAGTGCCAAAACTGCAAGAAATAGAGCAACTCAGGCGATTCTTCCGTTGCGTGGTAAAATTTTGAATGTAGAAAAATCACGCTTGGATAAAATTTTGGTCAATAATGAGATTAAAGCAATGATAACTGCATTTGGTACAGGAATCGGCGATGATTTTGATATTAGTAAGCTTCGTTACGATAAGATTGTCATTATGACAGATGCCGATGTAGATGGTGCACATATTGCAACATTGATGCTGACATTTTTATATCGATTTATGCCGGAGCTGATCAGACAAGGACATGTTTATCTGGCGCAGCCGCCATTGTATAAAGTCGAAAAAAATAAAATGATTCGTTATGCTTATGATGATAATGAATTGAATGAAATTTTGACAGAGATTGGACGAGACGGCAACAACAAGATTCAACGTTACAAAGGTCTTGGTGAGATGGATGCAGAACAGCTTTGGGATACTACGATGGATCCGGAAAAACGTATTTTGCTCCGTGTTAATATTGGAGATAATTCGGAAGCGGAAATTGATCTGACGTTCAATACACTTATGGGAGATAAAGTGGAACCGCGTCGTGAATTTATTGAAGCAAATGCAAAATATGTGAAGAATTTAGATATTTAATGGTTGAGTAAGTATTGGAGGACAAGATGGACGAAAATATTTTTGATAAGATTCATGAAGTGGATCTAAAAGAGAAAATGGAAACGTCATACATTGATTATGCCATGTCTGTTATTGCTGCAAGAGCTTTGCCAGATGTAAGAGATGGTCTAAAACCTGTACAAAGACGTATTCTGTATGCAATGGATGAGTTGAATAATGGACCGGATAAGCCTCACCGTAAATGTGCACGTATCGTTGGTGATACAATGGGTAAATATCATCCACATGGTGATAGCTCTATTTATGGTGCATTGGTAAATATGGCACAGGATTGGTCAACCAGATATCCTTTGGTAGACGGTCATGGTAACTTTGGATCTGTCGATGGCGACGGAGCAGCCGCAATGCGTTATACAGAGGCAAGATTAAGCAGAATTTCTGTTGAAATGCTTGCAGATATTGGCAAGGATACAGTTGACTTTATTCCAAACTTTGATGAAACGGAAAAAGAGCCGACAGTATTACCATCCAGATATCCAAATCTATTGGTGAATGGTACTTCCGGAATTGCCGTAGGTATGGCAACTAACATTCCACCACACAATTTGCGTGAAGTGATCAATGCCGTTGTACAGATTATTGATGATATCAAGGAAGATAAAGAAACAACCATTGAAGAGATTATGCAGATCATTAAGGGACCGGATTTTCCAACAGGTGCACAGATTCTTGGTACACGTGGTATTGAGGAGGCATATCGTACCGGTCGTGGTAAAATTCGTGTCCGTGCCGTGACAGAAATTGAGCCTATGGATAACGGCAAAAATAGGATCGTAGTAACGGAATTGCCGTATTTGGTCAATAAAGCACGTTTGATCGAGAAAATTTCAGAATTACATAGAGATAAAAAAGTAGATGGTATTACGGATCTTCGTGACGAGACAAGTCGTGAGGGAATGCGTGTATGTATAGAACTCCGCCGCGATGTTAATCCAAATATTGTATTGAACCAATTGTATAAACATACGCAATTGCAGGACACATTCGGTGTCATAATGTTAGCTCTTGTTAACAATGAGCCGGTTGTTATGAATATTATGCAGATGCTTCAGTATTATCTGAAACATCAGGAAGAAGTAGTTACTCGTCGTACAAAATATGATCTGAATAAAGCAGAAGAAAGAGCACACATTTTAGAAGGTTTGCTGATCGCTTTAGATCATATTGATGAAGTAATTAAAATCATTCGTGCTTCCAAGAATACTGCGGAAGCTAAAAATTCATTGATAGAACGCTTTGAACTTACTGATGCGCAGGCACAGGCAATCGTTGATATGCGTTTGCGTGCTCTGACCGGTTTGGAAAGAGAAAAGATTGAAAATGAATATGCAGAATTGCAAAAGAAGATTGAAGAATACAAAGCAATCCTTGCAGATCGAAAGGTATTATTGGGAGTGATCAAAGAAGAGATTATTTTGATCCGCGATAAATATGGTGACGAGCGTAGAACATCAATCGGTTATGATGAGTATGACATTTCCATGGAAGACATGATTCCACATGAAAATACGATCATAACAATGACAAAGCTTGGATACATCAAGCGCATGACCGTTGATAATTTTAAGAGTCAGCATCGTGGTGGCAAAGGAATTAAGGGAATGCAGACGATTGAAGATGATTATATTGATGATATGATCATGACAACGACGCATCATTATATCATGTTCTTTACCAATACGGGACGCGTTTATCGAATTAAGGCTTATGAAATACCAGAGTCAAGTCGTACAGCAAGAGGAACTGCTATTATCAATCTGCTGCAGCTTATGCCTGGAGAGAAGATCACAGCGGTCATTCCTTTCAAAGAATACGAAGAAGATAAATATTTGTTCATGGTTACGAAGCGCGGTATTGCTAAAAAGACACCGATATTAGAATATTTTAATATCCGTAAATCAGGACTGCAGGCAATCAATCTTCGTGATGATGACGAGTTGATTGAAGTTAAGATCACAGATAACAAGAAGGATATTATCATGGTAACAAAGCATGGACAGTGTATTCGTTTCCATGAAAAAGATGTCAGAACTACCGGCAGAAATTCTATGGGCGTTATTGGTATGAATTTGTCTTACGATGATGAAGTTGTAGCAATGCAGTTAAATACACAGGGAACACAGTTGTTACTGGTATCTGAGTATGGAATGGGCAAATGTACCAACATTGAAGAATTTACACCACAGCATCGTGGCGGTAAGGGAATTAAGTGTTATAAGATTACCGAAAAAACCGGTAATGTTGTTGCTGCAAAGGCAGTAAATAGTGATAACGAAGTAATGCTTATTACAACAGAGGGAATCATTATTCAGATCATGGTGGATGAGATTTCTATCTTGGGACGAATCACATCGGGAGTCAAACTGATCGATCTGGATCCGAATAAGGAAATTGTTGTAGCAAGTATTACAAAGGTTAGAGATGTTATCCCAGAGGATATAAATTAATACCGAAGCAACGATAATAGTTGGTCCGGCAGTAATGTCGGACCAAAAGTGTTTAGAAATGAGGAGAGTTATGAGAACAATTACAACAGACACTATTATTCAAAACATCAAGGAAATGTGTATTGAAGCAAATTACTCTTTAACGTCGGATGTAAAAGATAAATTATATCAGGCGGCAGAAGAAGAAAATTCTCCCTTGGGCAGACAGATCCTTTCGCAGTTGAAAGAAAATTTACAGATTGCGAAAGATGATGAAATACCGATTTGTCAGGACACAGGTATGGCAGTTGTATTTTTAAGAATAGGACAGGATGTCCATATTGAAGGACAAAATCTTGAGGATGCTGTAAATGAAGGAATCCGGCAAGGTTATATAGAAGGATATTTAAGAAAGTCAGTTGTATCGGATCCTATTTTGCGTGAAAATACCAAAGACAATACGCCGGGTGTTATTCATTATGAGATCATAGCAGGTGAAAATATCGAAATCACGGTAGCTCCGAAAGGATTTGGCAGTGAAAACATGAGTCGTGTGTGTATGCTTAAACCGGCAGATGGAATTGAAGGTGTTAAAAATGCTGTTATTGAGACAGTTAAAATAGCAGGTCCAAACGCATGTCCACCGGTAGTAGTTGGTGTCGGAGTAGGCGGTACATTTGAAAAATGTGCTATTTTAGCCAAAAAAGCATTAACAAGAGATTTGAACACACATAATGAAATTTCATATGTTGCAGATTTAGAAAAAGAATTATTAGAAAAAATTAATGAACTTGAAATTGGACCGGGTGGTTTGGGTGGAAAAATGACAGCGTTGGGTGTTAATGTTGAAGTATATCCAACACACATTGCCGGTCTTCCGGTTGCGGTTAATATGTGTTGTCATGTTAACAGACATGTTCATCGCATCATATGATGAGTCAAAAGTTATGAAAGAGATAAAGTTTGCAGGCTGAGAAAGGAATGTAGGATTATTATGGAAAAATATATCAATACACCAATTGATGATAAAATTGTTTCCGAGTTAAAAGCCGGAGATTATGTATATTTAACAGGAACCGTATATACTGCTCGAGATGCTGCACACAAGAGACTTTATGAGGCATTGCAGCGCGGAGAAGATATTCCGTTAGAGCTTCAGAATAATATTATATATTATTTAGGGCCATCTCCTGCCAGAGAAGGTCAGGTTATTGGATCTGCCGGTCCGACAACGAGCAGCCGCATGGATAAATACACACCATTATTGCTTGAAAAAGGACTTAAAGGTATGATTGGTAAAGGAAAAAGATCCGATGAAGTAATTGAGTCCATGCACAAAAATCACGCAGTATATTTTGCAGCAATTGGAGGAGCAGGAGCTCTATTATCCAAATGCATAAAAAAATCAGAAGTAATAGCTTACGAAGATCTTGGAACGGAGGCAATTCGTAAATTGGAGGTAGAAAATTTACCAATCATTGTAGTAATTGATGATGAAAAAACTAACTTGTATAATAGATAGTAACCATGTATAATAAAAACAAGTTGAGATTCTAAATTTAACATCTGTTGATATAATAAAAAGGGAAAGTTTTACTGTGGAGTGCATGCTGCAGTTGCTTTCGTTTTTTGTTTATATACAATTTTTTAGCATACTTTTATGGGGAGGAAAGTTGCTTAATACAAATAGAAAGGGGGACGTAGCAAAAACAGTGGTTCTTTAGTATACAGGGTGCGAAAAATGTTTATTAAAGAAAGGGGATCAACAAGATGAAAAGAAACAAAAGAATAATGGCAATCATTATGACCATTGCTATGGTTCTGACATCGGCAAATCTGCCTCAGATCAGTATCAAAGCAAAGGCAGCAGTGACACCACCGGCAGAAAATATGAAGGATACAAGCATATTGACGGTAAAGGGAGATGATTTATCATCCAATTTAGGAAGTCATGTATCAGGAGAGGCTTATAATGGATATCTCCAGTCTATGACAAAAGATTCAGCAAAAGCGGATTATTACAAAATCACATTTAAGGTAGCAGAGGGAACAGCAGAGGATACAGAGATCGTGACGTTCCAGCCATATGATACTTCTTGGGGTGGCTGGCAGGATAACATTATCAAATTATCCGATGCACAGTATGATGAGGAGAACGCGCAGTATGTTGCTTATATCAGTGGTGACAAGATTCGTGATTCTTATACGACAGGCGGCAAATTTAATGGTATTAATGTCAGCTTTTGTCAGGCAGAGCCTGCAATTACATTAACCGGTCTTTACACCAGCAAAGTGGTAGATCCGAATGCGACACCTTCTCCTGAAGAAGTAAGATGGGAAGAAGAGCAGAAAGTTGTTGTATGGGGTGATGATTCTAAGACAACATACGGACACGAGATTATGCAGGATGTCAGTGTACAGGATATTGTTGCAGGTCTTGGCGATGCAGGAAGCAAATTTGCATTCAGCAAAGTAAAAGGACAGAAAGTAACAGTATATATTAAAGTGACAAAATGTTCCAGATACTCACGTATTAAGATCAGTGGTGGTAATCTTGCAGCCAACAGTGTTACTTCCAACAAAGAATTGATCGGTGTTGACAATACGACCAATATGAAAGAAAACGGTGGCAGCGGTTACAAAAATAGTGCACATTTTCTTCATGCCGGATGGGGAACTACAGGTGGTTATGGTTCCGGTATGGGGCAAAAAGAAAGTGCTATTTACAAATTTGCAGATTCTAGTGTAAAAACAGGAACGGAAGAATCTGCAGGTGTTCGTCTGAGAAGAATGACTACGGATGTAGAAGCATATATTTGTGGAATTAAGTTTGGTTCTGTAGGATCCGTTACAGTATCTCAGCCGGATGCAGATGGAAAAGTAACATTCAAAGAAGGATTTGATGCTTCTAATGTTGAATCCTGGAACAAAGATGATACTGACGTAGAGCCAAAGCCGGAACCGGAACTTCGCGCTGATGAAGCAAAGGCAATCCAGACCATCATTGATACCTTCAAAGGTTACAAACAGTCTGAAATCTTAGATGAAACAGTTTGGAATACGATTAAGAGTGATATCAAAGATGCAGAAGCATTAGTAGCAGATGAGACATCTCTTTCTAAAGATATCAAGGCTTTAAGAAAACAGATGGAATCTTATAATGCGACGGTAACTGAGGAAATTGACCGTACCGCTACAAGAAATGGTTTGAAAGAGTCTATTGACTATTGCAAGTCATTGAAAGAAGGAGATTATTCTAACAAAGATACATTTGCGAAACTTGCAGATGCTATTACGACAGCAGAAAAAGCATATACTAATGTTTCAGACACAAGATTAAATTATAAAGCAGCAAGAGATACTTTGGAAAAAGTACGTGTTGCTTTGACAAAGAATGTTTCCACGGAAAGTAGTAATCCGAAAACCTTCCGTATTCTTGATAAGAAAACGGTAATCAAAGAAATGGGTGCCGGTATCAACTTAGGTAATACAATGGATGGAGGATTATATGATTCTTCAGAAACAGGATGGCAGGCATATAAGACAACCAAGGATTATATCAAAGCACTTCATGATGCAGGATACAATACAGTTCGTATTCCGGTAACTTGGGGATCACATATTAACGATGATTATACAATTGACGAAGCATGGATCAATCGTGTACAGGAGATTGTAGATTATTGTGTAGATCAGGATATGTACGCAATTGTTAATATCCATCATGATGGTGCAGCTAACCATGATGATCGTGGTAACAATACTCCAGCATGCTGGTTGGACACATATTCTCAAAATATTGAAAAGGTATATCAGAAATATGAGGGAGTATGGAATACTATTGCAAACCGCTTTAAGGATTACGATGAGCATGTAATCTTTGAGAGCATGAACGAGGTTACAGATGCACATGGAACAGCAACAAATGAAGACGATGCAGTGTTAAACGCATTGAATCAGTTGTTCATTAACACAGTACGTGCAACAGGATCTAATAATACAAAGCGCTGGTTAGCAATTACCGGACGTTTTGCAACAACAGCTGCTATTACAACAATGCCGGAAGACACATTGGCAGATAGCGGTGATCTTGGAACAACAAGATTAATGTTTGCAGTTCATATTTACAAATCTAATAACAATGTTAGATGGAGTTATGATGATTTGAAACAGTGGCAGAGTTCTATGAGTTCTAGCTACAAAAATGTTGGAAATCTTGATTCAAATATGCCGATTTATGTTGGTGAATATGGTGTTAGAACCAAAGCACAGAACGGATCTGCTACAGGCTATAACAATGCAGAGAGAGCGCTGAATTATGAAATGTGTGCAGCAATCGCAGACTTTTATAATGCAGTTCCGGTTGTATGGGATCAGGGAACAGGTAACTATTTAGGCGTTGAGACAGAGCAGGGTCTATTCACAGACTGGAACAGACCGGAGTTAAAACCGGTATATGACGATGTTGTACATGGAACGATCCGTGGAACATTGGAAGCAGGAAAGAGCACTGATCTTTCCGAAAGAATGTCTGCGATTTATACAAGTTATGGTCATGCAACGACATCAGACAATAGCGTTTCTAAAGATCCTGAGATCGAGAAAGCTACAGATATTGCGTTGAGTGATACAAAGGTAGAAATCAAAGCAGGCGAGAGAAAAACAATTACTGCAACACCAGACTCTTCTAGAGACATTGTTCTTTGGAGCACAGCCGATGATACAGTAGCAACAGTTTATGATGGAGTGATCCATGCAAAAGCAGGCGGTGTAACAACAGTATATGCTAAGTCACAGTCTGGATCTGTAGAAAAGGCAATTCAGGTAATTGTGCAGTCTACAGGTGAAGAAACAGCAACAGCGATCAAAACAGAAAAAGCTTACTATGAGATGACAGAGGGTGACACATTAACATTAAATGCGTCATTAACACCAGCTGACAGCAAAGATGCTATTACATACACATCTTCTAATACATCTATCGCAACAGTAAGCAGCTCTGGTAAAGTAACAGCAGAAAATGCAGGAAAGACATACATTATTGTTAAAGCAGCAAGTGGTGTAAGTACAATTGTTGCTATCAAAGTTAATAAGAAGTCTTCCAGCGGTACAGTAAATGTAACATTAAATGCACTATTTGCTAACGGATTAACAGAAAAGAGTGAGTCGGTAACAATGAATGGTGATGGACAGTATACTTTAACATTTGATTTGGATAAAGATCTGTCAGATGATGGCGTAAAAGCCGGAATTACCAAGTTAGAAGATCTTACTGCAATCTATATCCGTGATACAAACACATTGAAACCTGTCGTTTCAGCAGCATCGATTCGTTATGATAAGATCACTGTAAATGACAAAGAACTTACCTTAAAGAAACTGGATTCTATGGATGCAGACGGATTCAAGAATTTGCTGAAAGACAACGGACAGCTTGATTCTAATGATCCGATCAATGGATGGGATGGTTGCGCAGTAGAAGAAGTATCCATCAATTCCAGCAAGCATAGCGTAAGTTTTACAGGTGTAGATAACCCAACAAAGATCTCTGTAACATTTACCATTAAGGGAATGAAATTCTTCCCAGGTAAAGAAAAAGAGAAAGAGGCTACAAAGATAGAATCTGTTACGGCAAATAAGATTGTTATGCCGGAAATTGGATCAAGTACAGAAATCGAATTAAATATGACTCCGGTTACAACAGATTCAGAAGTGACGTTCTATTCAACAGATAGTGCTGTAGCGGTAATTGATAATGCAGCACATACGGTAGATGCAGACGGAAAGATTAAAGTTAATGTAACAGCCGTAGGTAAAGGAACAACTACAATTGTCGGCATCACTGAAAATGGACTTAAGGTATTCTATACGGTAGGTGTAGGCGATATGTCTGCTGATGATTTAGCAGAGCCACAGGATCCAACACCAAGTGGATTAGATGGTAGTGAACCAGAACCAACGCCGACAGTAGAGCCAACGCCAACGCCG